>PUKL01000129.1 GCA_003552275.1 Mollicutes bacterium | reverse complement strand
GTGTGGTAGACTGGACATGTGATTCGTATCCTCCTTAAGGTAAATTGGCTTTACTCTTATAGGATACGGATCACCTTTTCATTTATCAAGCTCGAGGTCTCACATCTATTGTATATCTACAAAAAAACCGCGCTCTTTTCTCATAACACCTTTACTAAGCCTTTTGGATATGCTACCCTTTTATATAGGAAGCGGGATGGTCATATGCAAAAAGCCGAGATTCGTAATCGACTACATCGGATTTTTATCGGTACGCTCATATGGGGGACGTTCCATGTCCTCATCATGCAAGACGGCCGCGCGTGGTTTGCCGCGATGGAAGAGACGTTTGACGCGTCTTTGTTCATGGCGGCGCTTTTCATACAGGCCGTCTTTTTCATGATTTTGAATCTCGACCTCTATATTTCCATCATCGGCAAGCGCCAAAGCCCGCTTTCCATCGACAAGGTCTTCAACGTGATCATCGTCACGACGCTGTTCATGCTCTTGTTGCACGTTGTCGCGTTGTTCTTCGATCTGCCCGCCCATCTCGGTCTGGCGAGGAGTCTGCAAGAGACGGCTTCCTTGCAGGATGGTCTGATGCAAGCCGCCTACATGTTTTCCACGATCATGATCCTCGCGTATGTCACGGGCTTTTTCATCTTTCTCTATCAACTCCAAAAAGTCTCGTTCAAGCCCACGTTCATGGATATCGTCCGCATCTTGCTCGTGTTGGGGATATTGGGCGTCGTCTGGTACGACCAGACCGTCTTCATCGAAGATTTGTCGATCGTCCTCGTGTCCCAAGGTGCATATGAACAAAGCGCCCTGCCGGTCGTCCTCGTCGTCTCGGCGTTTCTCTATGCGCTTTTCACGCTGTTGGTCTATCGTTTCAGCCACTACAGCCTGAAAGCCGTATGGCTGGCGCTGATCCTGCTGTTTCTGATCTAACACCATATATTGAAAAGGGAGCGATGTGTGCATGGATGAATCAAACAAGGACATCGAATTTGAAAAGGAAGTGACGGATGAAGCGCTGCTCGACAACCCCGAGCCCCGCTGTCCGGTCATCTTGCTTCTGGATGTCTCCTACTCGATGACCGGGAACCCGATCAACCAGTTGAATGAAGGGGTGCATGCCTTGTACGCCGCCTTGAGCGACGACGATCTCGCGAGCGTCCGCGTGGATCTGAGCATCATCACCTTCGGCGGGAGCGTCGATGTCGTGCAGGATTTCGCGACGGTCTCCGAAAGCAAGGCGCCGACCCTCAGCGTCAACGGCATGACGCCGATGGGCGAAGGGATCACGACGGCTCTGGACAAGTTGGAGGCCCGCAAGGCGGAATACAAGAATGCCGGCACCTCCTATTATCGTCCGTGGCTCTTCGTCATCACCGACGGTCAACCGACCGACAATGTCAAAGAGGCCTCGCAGCGTCTCCAGGAAGCCGTGAGCGGGAAGAAGGTCATCTTCTTCGGCATCGGTGTCGAACAAGCCAACCTCGACAGCCTGCGGTCGATTTCGGGTTCCAGTGAGCGGGTCTTCAAACTGAAGGGGCTCAACTTCAAAGAACTCTTCCAGTGGGTCTCCTCTTCACTCTCGAGTGTGTCTTCGAGCCGCGTGGGCGACAAGTTGAAACTCGAGAAGCCGAGCGACGACGTCTTCGAATTCGAGGTCTGAGTCTTGATTCGCGTGTATGGAGCTTCGGTCAAAGGGGCTTCCCATGTCAAAAGCGGCACGCCCTGTCACGATGCGCACTTCTATCAGTTGTTGGATGATGACGCCGGCATCGTGGCGGCGGTAAGCGACGGGATGGGAAGCGCACTTCATGCGGAAGTCGGCAGCCGGTTGGCGAGCGAGTTCGTGGTCGAGTATCTCGCCGAGATGCTCTCTCCCGCGATGGATGATGAAACCGTCATCGCCTTGATCGAGACGGCGTTTTTGAAGACGAACGCCCGTCTGAAGGAAGAAGCGGAAATCACGGATGTGAATATCCGTGATCTGAATGCGACCCTGCTCGTCTTTTTGAGCATGGCAGGCAGGCAATTCTACGGCCAAGTCGGCGACTGCACGGCCGTCGCCGAAGACGAGGACGGCTTCAAAGTCGTCGTCGAACAACAACGCGGCGAATACGCCAATGCGACCTACAGCATCACCGACCCCGTAAGCGTCGTGAACGGTCTTTTCGGGGTCTTCGAGAAACCCTACGCCTCCGTCGCGCTCATGAGCGACGGTGTCGAGAGCATCTCCATCTCCTCCAAGGACAACGCGGTCAGCGAGAAGTTCTTCGAGCCGTTCTTTCGCGTGCTCAAGGCGGAGAACTTCGATAGCGAATCACTCGGTCGCTCGCTGGCGCGTTTTCTCGAAACCGACCGTTTGAACAAACGAAGCGATGACGACAAGACCTTGCTCTTCATCAGATTGAGTGATGCCGAATGAAGAACTATTATCTTGAAGACGGGACGAAGCTCACCGTCGATGAGTCGAAACCGTTGGGAAGCGGCGGCGAAGGTACGATCTATCTGCACGCCTCCGACCCTTCGGTGCTTTTGAAGATCTACAAGAAACAGGCGTTGAAACGCTCGAGCGACCTCGAGGACAAAGTCCGCGCGATGGTGGAGAAGAAGCCCAGGCTCCTCCATCACAAGGGATTGACGATCATCGCCTGGCCGCAACGGCTGGTCTATGATTCCGGCCGTCATTTCGTCGGCTATCTCATGAGCAGGGTGGATGCGAAGAACAACCTCTCGCATGTCATCACCCCGGGGTTGCAGAAGAAGAAATTCCCCAAACTCACCTTCTACGACCGCGTGGTCATCAGCATCAACCTCGCGCTCGTCATGGATTATCTGCACAAGAACGAAAGTGTCATCGGCGACATCAACACGAGCGATTTCTTCGTCTATCCGGGCTTGCAGATCGGTGTGGTGGACACCGACAGTTTCCAGGTGAAAAACGAAGACGGCAAGGTCTATCACTGCAACGTCTTCACCCCCGACTACACCCCGCCGGAAGTCGTCCGCGCCACCAAAAACAAGGACAAACGCGTCGAGCGCACCCCGAACAACGACAACTACGGTCTCGCCATCCTCATCTTCCAGACACTGATGATGGGCGTGCACCCTTTCTCCGCCCGCATCAAAAAACCCACTTTCGACGGCAACGCGATCAACTATTGCATGGAGAAGGAGATCTTCCCCTACCACACGAGCGACCCCGACATCATCCCTCCGAAGAACGCCATGCCCTTCTCCTTTTTCCCCAAAGAACTTCAAGAACTCTTCATCAAGGCCTTCGAGCCCTACAAGCCCGACCACGAAAGACCCACGGCCGACAATTGGGTCCAATCCCTCCGCACGCTCAAGGAGAGCTTGAAGAAATGCCGGAAGAAGAAGGCCCACCAATATCCCGACCACTTCAAGAAATGCCCCATATGCCTGCGGGAGAAGACCAAGGACCACGACAGCCTGCAAAAACACTTCACGAAGATCTCCACCCTGCTTGTCACCTACAAAACCGACAGCCAACCGGTCGTCGTCAAGGAGAACGAATACCTCTATCAGACCCTCTCCGGCCGGGTGTTCAAGACGAAAAAACGCAAAGAACACGCTTTGATGTTCTCCGAGAAGCGTTTACGGCAATACCGCCTCGACAAGCGCATCGAGAAGTTCCACAAAGACACCCCGAAAGCCCTGAAGCCCCACGTGCTCACCCCGGAGAAGCTCATCTACAAGGATGACGACATCGTGGGCTACACGTTCAAAGCCCACAACAAGCTCTACAAACTGACGACCTTCCTCAAGAGCACGAAGTTCGGCAAACAAAAGATCACCTTGAAGACCCGGGTGCACGCGGCCCGGAAAGTCGCGTCACTCTTCAAGACACTCGAAAAGCTCCGCACCCCGGTCGAGCTCCATCATCTCTTCATCGACGAACACCAAAACATCCTCATCCCCGACATCGCCTTCCTCAAGAAGAGTGACGAGGTCAACCCCGTCCATTTCGACAAAGAGGCCCACACCCCGCAGGAACACTACTATGCGAAAGCTTGGGAAAAGTACCAAGAAGAACTCGAAGCCGAAGAGGAAGAGGCCGCCGAAGCCGCCGCCGAGGAGACCCGGGTGTTGGATGTCCCCGAAGAAGAGGAAGAGGACTTCGCCTTCGAAGAATCCTATACGACCCGGGTGCAACAGGACATGGAAGAAGGTCTCGAAGTGCCGCCCAGAGTCGAATCCTACGACGAACACGGTATCGAGACGCTGCGGTTCGCGCTCGCGGTGATCATCCACCAGATCATCCACAAGGTCCACCCTTTCAGCGGGACCTTCAACGGCACCGAGAAACCGAAGAGCTATTTCATCGAACACAACGTCTATCTGCACATGCAGCATACGGACGAAGCCGACATCAGCAAAAAGGCCATCCTCGTGGAGGCCTTCCCGGGCCCCTACCAACGCGCGATGAAGAAAGCCTTGCACATCGAAGACCCCCCGCATATCAAAAGGCCTTCCCCCACCCGTTGGGAGCGGCTCCTCGGCAAGGTGGAAAGAGGGCTCAAAGCGTGTGAGAAATCGGCCTATCACCGTTATCACCGCCGGATGAGGAGCTGTTCGGTCTGCGCCGAGGAACAAGCGGAGAAAAACGCCGACAAACGCGCCTTCTACAAAGAAGCCGAAAAACGTCCGGTCGACTACGCCATCTCGAGCAACCGCCTCGTCAACAAGGGCCTTCTCGCCGCCGCCCTCTTGGGCCTGCTCTTTTGGGTGAACACCCATGGTACGATCGGTGTCGAAGCGCTCGACGCCTTCGCCGATAACCTCGCGACGATCCAAGTCTATTTCGAGGTGGGGCTTCTCTTCGCCTTGGTGGCCTTGATCTGGGTCGCCACCCTCATCGTGAACATCTTCAGAGATAGACGGATTTCCAAGTCCCGCCGCCGGCTCATCTGGAAGAACGTCCGCGGCAACCTCATCTATGCCTCACTCTTCATCGTGGTGGGGGTGTTCTGGCTGTGAAATCCTTCCTCCTCTTTTTGTTGGCGTTGGCACCCATCATCTATTTCTTCTTCGACCTCCCCGACAGCATCATCGATCCCGTGGCGTGGGCCGCGCCGTTTCTTTTGGTGGCGTTTGTGCTGTATTTGTTGTTCAAGGGGGTCTTCCACGTGTTGGCAAGACGCCTCAGCAATAGAATGAGCCGCTTTTTCACCTCGGTGAGACGCAAGTACCGCCGTCTGAAACAACACCTCTAACAGCGACGAATCGACAGGAGGGGTATCGCCATGAAAGTCTGTCCCGCTTGCCAAGTGAAAAATCCCGACACGAGGGACCAATGCCTCTCGTGCGGTGTCCCCCTCCCGGGTGGGCAGTATTGGGTCTGTCCGGCCTGCGGTGAGCACCGCCCGGCCGATGACGACAAGTGCACGAGTTGCGGCTACAGAACGGGATGTGTGACCCCGAAAGCCATCCTCCGCAAACTCGTCCCCCTTTTGCAAAAAGCCAAGGGGAACATGAAAGACGTGATATTCTACCTTCTCATGGGCGCTTCGGTGCTCATGTTCCTCTTGAGCTTCGGCGCCGTCGCCCGCATCCAAGGGGCGCAAGCGGGGACGGGCATCGTCAGTGTGAACCGTTATGCTTTCGGTGTGTATGCCGAGACCTATGAGATCCTGCGCTATTCTCCCGAAGAACTGCTCGAGAGGTACGAGCCGGAAGTGGCCGCCGGCAACCCCCGCACCGTCAACTGGCTCTCCTACGCCTATGCGCAAAGCGCCCAGCAAGGCACGGGCGCGGTCGTCATCGTCTTCGCCGTCATCCAATGTCTCGTGCTTCTCGCTTTGCACATCTTGCCGCTTTTGATCGCCATGACGACGTATCGGGCGCGCCGGCGGAAAAGACCCTTGCGGCGCATCCCCTATGCCTTTCTCGCCGCCGCGGCGCTCGGTCTATTCTTCAGCCGCCTTTTGAATGTGGAAGGGCCTTATCATGTCGAGACCCACAACATGCTCGGCTTCTACATATTCCTCGGTTTTCTCACTTTCGCCCTGGTGCGGCTTTTCGCGATCCTGGCGAAAAGTGCGCCGGATACTTTGGTCGAAAACCTCACCACCCGCGCCAAAAGCTTTCACTACGGCATGGTCTTCATCGGTTTCCTCGTGCTTTCCATCGTCTTCTCGGGCTTTCTCCACATACGTTTCGACTATCAGGACGTCCCGGGGGTCACATCCACAGACGTCGATCCCGTCGGCAGCATATCGACGGCCTTGCCCGCGAGCGGTTTGAACCGGGCCCTCACCACCGTGGGCATCGATGAGCGTGTGTCGCCTGCGGACTTGGATGAGGAGATCATCGGCTTGTATGGCGACCATGCGGTCACCGAAATGCCGTCGATCCGTCGCCGAGCCGTGCACACCATCGACTGGGGCGGCTTCTTCCGAGGCGAGATCTTCGCTCAACGCTCCGTGCAAACGGCCGTCATCGCGGTGCTCTTTTTCGCTTCCTTCTCCCTGGCGGTGCTGTCGATCGTGGCGCAGGTCATCCTGTTTTCCACCCCCATGGAGAAGAAACGCCGGTTGCGGATGCAGCTACACATCGCCCAGCTCGCCTTGTGTGTCGTGTTGATCTTTCTCGGCGGCTTCGCATCATCGCGGATCAATGATTTCTTCGCTTACGGACAGGGCTTCATTTCTCTACGCGTCTCCTATTCCTTCGTCTTCGCCACGCTTCTCATCGGCGGACAGCTCTATGTGACCCACAAGTATCCCTCATTCAAGGACAAATGGTTGACTGATTGAGAGTGAGGCTTCTTTGTGCAGGTACCAAAGTCACTTCGAGAATGGATGCTCACCAAGTTTTCTGAGATGCGTGGATACGCTGAACATTTGTCTCATCGGACACACATCTTGAAGGATGACGAATCCTTCGAGGTGTTTTCTTTCGGGGTTCATCAGGACTGAGGCCATGTTGGAAACAGCCTTGTGCCAAATTGGTTGTTGCGGTATCGGTTGAATCCGCTATAATGAAGATATAGTCGTGTGCCCTAAAAGGAAGGGGATTACAAATGAATATTGTTAGAGGTGTCAAGCTCCTTATCGCCTTCGTGCTCGTCTTTGGTCTCTACGCCTGTGGACGCGGTGAACCCGAACCGATGTCCTTAGAGGTGGTCCCAACGAGCATAGAAGGCGATTTTTTCATTGCGGAATTCGACATGGAAGAGGTCAGGCTGGTCTTGACCATGGATGACGGCAGTGAAGAGATCATCCATTTGGACGAGTCCATGTTGTCAGATGAGGACATACAGAAATTGGGAACAACGGGAATCCATGAGATCACGGTCTTCTATGAGGACCTCACTGTAGATATCACCCTTCGTTTGGTGGACGATTTGACCGTTCGCCTCATGGCCATCTATGACTTGGCCACGGAAGCGGACGCTTTCGACGGCACCTACGAAGAATGGCTGGAATCCGTGAGAGGTCCCAAAGGCGAAGACGGCCGTGAGGTGCGTCTCCGGGTCGCGGAACAACACATCCAATGGCAGTACGAGGGTGACGAGGACTGGGAGAATCTGTTGGCCTTGGCAGCCTTGATGGGACCCGCAGGTGACGATGGTGTCGATGGTGTCGACGGTCGCGAGATTCTCCTGCAGGTGGGTGACACTCACATCCAGTGGCAGTATGACACGGATGATGTCTGGCACGACCTCATCGCCATCGACATTTTGATCGGTCCCCGGGGCGAACGCGGCGAAGCCGGCGAGGACGGTCGGGAAGTCACCCTCCGTCTCGAGGACGACTATCTCCAATGGCAATACGAAGGGGAAAGTGATTGGCAGGATCTCCTTTCGTTGGACACTTTGACCCGCGGTCCGCAAGGTGAAGATGGTGCGGATGGTCGGGAAGTCGACTTCCGGGTCGCGCAAGATCACATCCAATGGCGTTATGAAGGGGAGACGAATTGGCGGAACCTGGTCGCGCTTTCCACTTTGGTGGGACCGCCGGGTCCCCAAGGGACAGCGGGAGAAGACGGGCAAGACGGTGCTGACGGCGAAGACGGCCGCGAAATCGAGTTCCATGTCAGCGCTACCCACATCCAATGGCGCTACGACACGGAGACAACCTGGTGGAATCTTATTTCTTTGGATTTGCTCATGGGACCCCGAGGGGACCAGGGTGAACCCGGCGAAGACGGTGAAGACGGCCGGGAAGTTCTCTTCCGTATAGATGCCGGTTTCCTGCAATGGAAACATGAAGGCGACAGTGACTGGCAAGACCTGTTGGAACTCGCTTCCTTGACAAAAGGAGACCCTGGTGAAGATGGCCGGGACGGTCGCGAGGTCGTCATGCAGGTCGGTGATGGCCATATCCAGTGGAAATATGACGGTGACGCCGAATGGCAGGATCTCATCAGTCTCGATCTGCTCATGGGTCCACAAGGTGAGGCCGGAGAAGACGGGGAGGACGGAAGGGAAGTGGTCCTCCGTGTCGCTGATGATTATATTCAATGGCGATATGAAGACGACGAGGAATGGACGGACCTCATCGAGATCGCCTCGCTCATCGGTTCGCCTGGGGACCAAGGCGTCAGCATCGTTGATACCGAAATCAATGAGTACGGTGAACTCATCATCACTTTCAGCGATGACACCATCCAGAATCTCGGCCAGATCCTCCGGGTGTATACGGTCTTGTTCAAGGACTATAACGGGTATGTTCTCGATACGCAACTCCTCACCCATGGTCAAGATGCCAGCCCCCCGGCGGATCCGGAGCGTGAGGGCCACATCTTCACGGGCTGGAGTGCGGACCACACGGATGTCACTGAAGACTTGGCCATCCGGGCGGAGTACGAGACTTTGACCTATACCGTGCAATTCGAGTCCAACGGCGGCACACCCATCGATGCGCTGGCCGATGTCAAACACGGTTCCACGTTGGAACTGCCTGTTCCTGAAAAGTATAGACACGGCTTCATCGGATGGTATCTGGGCGACGATGCCAATGCGGAACCGTTCTATGGCACGTCATACGTGACAGGAAACACCACCCTGTATGCGCGGTGGGAATATAAAGCACACAGGCTGGACTTCGTCGTGCTCAGGCAACCGTATGAGGGCGGGTATGGTGTACAACTCCGCCCCGACGAATATATCGTTGATGTGTCAATCTCGAACGAGCATTCAGGGGCGTTGACATCGCATGATCGACTTCTCATGTGGGGAAACAACACCCGTGGTCAACTCGGCGATGGCACAGCGGAAAGGCGCATCACGCCCGTCGACATCACGGACCGGTTCAATCTGCACGCGGGGGAGACCATCATCCGCATCAGTTTGAATATTGGAACATCGATGGCTTTGACCTCTGATGCGCGGTTGTTTACGTGGGGTAGTTATGAGACGCTTGGCGACGGCAGCCCTGCGATGCGAAACGTGCCGGTCGACATCACCGACCAGTTTGGTTTTGCAAACGAAGAACACATCGTTGCCATCTCCGCGGGATACCGCCATGGCTCGGCGCTGACGTCAGAAGGACGTTTGTTCATGTGGGGATGGAATTACTACGGTGCACTTGGTGATGGCACGACTCAACGTCGATTGACGCCGGTTGATATCACCGATCAGTTTGCGTTCGGAGAAGGCGAAACCATCACCGACATATCGATGAACAGCCACAGCTCATCAGTGTTGACCTCTGAGGGGAGGCTCTTCACATGGGGGGCGAACAACGTCGGTCAACTCGGTGACGGGACGAAAGACGATCGCCATGTTCCCACCGACATCACCGACCAATTTGATTTGGCTGAACATGAGACCATCATCATGCACAACATGGGAGGGGCTCATGCGGCGGCCTGGACATCTGAAGGACGT
>PUKL01000066.1 GCA_003552275.1 Mollicutes bacterium | reverse complement strand
GGTTGGCCCTTCTTGGCGCAGAAGGCGCGCATCCACTTCCATGAACCCCTCCGGCCCGATTTCTATACCGACAAGACCTCCTACGAGGTTTCCGACGCCGTCCGCGAGATCATCCAAAACAGACTCGACACATTCGCTTCCGGCGCCGATTGATGTAAGAAACACCGTTTTGTGGTATGATTATGGATAAGGAGAGTGATGCACATGCGCATGGTGGACATCATCGAGAAGAAACGCGACGGACATGAACTCTCGAAAGCCGAAATCGATTTCTTCGTGGAAGGCTATACGAAAGGCGACATCCCCGACTACCAGATGTCCTCTCTTCTCATGGCGATCTATTTCAACGGCATGAACGAAGAGGAATCCTCCCGCCTCACCGAAGCCCTGCTTGAAAGCGGCGAGACCGTCGATCTTTCCTCCATCGAGGGCAAGAAGGTCGACAAGCACTCCACGGGGGGCGTCGGCGACAAGACCACCCTCGTCCTGGGCCCCTTGGTGGCGGCCTGCGGTGCCAAGTTCGCCAAGCTTTCGGGCCGCGGCCTCGGCCACACGGGCGGCACCCTCGACAAACTCGAAAGCATCGAGGGCTTCGACATCTCCCTCTCGACGGGGAGTTTCTTGGACCAAGTCAACGACATCGGCATCGCCATCGCCGGGCAGACGGCCTCTTTGGCTCCCGCGGACAAAGCGCTCTATGCGCTCCGCGACGTCACGGGGACGGTGCCTTCCATCCCTCTCATCGCCAGCTCCATCATGAGCAAGAAACTCGCCAGCGGCGCCGATGTCATCGTACTCGATGTGAAAATCGGCGAAGGAGCCTTCATGAAGACCCTTGACGACGCCCGTGAACTCTCGCGGCTCATGGTCCGCATCGGGAAGGACTTCGGCAAGAAGGTGACCTGTTTCATCACCGACATGAGCCAGCCGCTCGGCTTCGCCGTCGGCAACAAGCTCGAGGTCATCGAGGCCGTGCAGACCTTGCAAGGGAACGGCCCCGCCGACCTCCAGCGACTGTGCACGGAAATCGGCGCCTATCTTCTGCAAGGGGCCGAACTCGCCGAAGACATCGACACGGCGCGGAAGATGATCCAAGAGTCCATGGAGAGCTTGAAAGCTTCCGACGTCTTCAAGGAGATGGTGGAACGCCAAGGCGGCCAGATGCCCGATTTGAACGAGTTCATCAAGACCGGCAGCATCGTCGCCGTGAAGAGCGAAGCCGAAGGCTATGTGCGGCGTGTGAACGCGCTCGACATCGGCTTGTCCGCGATGCGTCTCGGTGCCGGTAGGGCCAAGAAGGATGACCGGATCGACTACGACGTCGGCATCGTCTTGAACAAGAAGGTTGGCGACAAGGTCGAAAAGGACGAAGTCCTCGCCTATGTCTACAACAACAAAGAGGACATCACCGAAGAATTGAAGACCGTGCTCGGCGCCTTCACGATCACCGAAGAGACCGTCGAGCGTCCACCGCTCATCAAAGATATCATCGAAGATTGAAACCGGAAGGTTGGTGAAAAGATGAAACCGAAAGACGTCATCCATTTCTACAAGACCTACGACTTGGAGGAAGTGCGCCGCTTCTACGGCGACGTCCTCGGCCTCGACCTCTACAAGGACCAAGGCAAGTGTCTCATCTACGACGCCAAGGGGCACGGGAAGATCGGCTTTTGCACGCATCATCCCGAAAACCCCGCGAAATCGACCTGCATCACGTTCGTGTTCGAGCGGAGAATCGATGTCGAGCGGATGTATGAACACCTGAAGACCCGGGCCAAGGAAGTCACGAAGCCCCGCTTGAACGACGAGTTCAAGATCTATCAGTTCTTCGCCAAGGATGCAGACGGCCACACGCTCGAGTTCCAGATGTTCTTGCATTGATGTGTGAACCACTTGCGTAAATCTTTGGCGCCTGTTACAATGACGGTGTCGATAAAATCCGGGGAGCTTAGAGAACTAGGCTGAGACGTCCTTGACACTAGGACGGACCCTACCTGATCTGGGTAATGCCAGCGTAGGGAACCAAAACCATGAAACCGAGGGGTTTTGTCCGTACGCGGACGAAACCTCTTTTTGAACGGGAGTGATTCACATGAGCGAACATCGTCTGACAAGCAGACAAATCAGCGAGACCGGGCTTCTCATCGCCATCGCCGTCATCATCGAACTCGTGTTTCGCGTTCTGCCGAGACAACCCCAGGGCGGAAGCATTGATGTGACCATGTTGCCGCTTTTCATCATCGCCTATCGATTCGGATTGAAAAGCGGCATCATCGCGGGGATGATATTCGGGATCATCAACTTCCTCATGAGCGGGCTGGTCCTGCATTGGGGCTCCATCTTTTTCGATTACATCCTCGCTTTCGGTGTGCTGGGTCTGGCCGCCCTTTTCTTCAAAATGAACAAAGACAGTGTCGTCCTCTTCGGCACGGGGATCGTCGTTGCCGGCATCTTGCGGTTTTTGTTCCATTATCTTTCCGGCATCATCTTTTTCGGCCAATACGCCCCGGAAGGGACGCCGGTCGCCCTCTATTCCTTCACCTACAATATCACCTACATGGGACCCTCGATCCTTCTCACCCTCCTTGTGGGGGTGCTCGTCTTCTTGCGCACGAAAGAACAACTGCAGTCCGTGGAATGACGCACACTCCCCGATTTTATCCGACAAAAGACCCGGCGACGGGTCTTTTTCCATTGGCGGAACGAGGGATCCGTGTTATAATTCAAATGTGATCGGAGGGATTGGATGATCCGCAGTCCTCAAGGATGCACATCCGGAAAAAGGGCCGTGTTCTCTCACGCCCGCCATCTCGCAGAAGGCCCCGCCGCCTTTTCCCGGGGTGTTTTGCAAAATGTGTCCTTCCGGCAAGAGGGAAAAGTTTGCGATGTAAGGGTGATTGGCGGATATAGTGTAAAAAGCCGTTTTCTTGCGGCTTTTTGTTTTTTGGTACAAGACAAAAAGATCCACCTTTGATGTATAATGAATATGAAGAGGAGTGATACCCGTGAAGGTAGTGTTTGTGGGGAGTGAAGCGACTCCCTTTGCGAAGACCGGCGGACTGGCGGATGTTCTCGGCAGTCTCCCGAGGGTGTTGAGCGATCTCGGCCACGATGTCAGGGTGATCCTACCGAAACACGCACCGATCCGTAAGCATTATAACGGACGCATCGAGACCCTCGGCACGACGAGGATTCCCGTCCACGACAAGGAAGAGTACGCCGGTTACCAAACCATCGAAAAAGAGGGCGTGACCTACTTTTTCATCGACAACGAATTCTATTTCGGCCGTAGAGAACATCTTTACGGCGATTTTGACGACGGTGAGCGTTACGGATTCTTCAACCGGGCCGTGCTCGCCCTCATCGAGGATCTGAACCTCAAAGTCGACATCTTGCATCTCCATGATTGGCAGTGCGGCTTGATCCCCTACATCATCAAGCACACCGACGACCATCCCCGTCTGCGCGATGAGGCCAAGATGATCTTCACCATCCATAACATCGCCTATCAGGGTGTCTTCGAAAAAGACCTTCTCCCCTATCTCCACATCCCCGACAAAGGCGAACTCCATCATGATGAGAAACTCAATTTCATGAAGACCGCCCTCGTCACGGCCGATTTCGTCACCACCGTGAGCCCGACCTATGCCGACGAGTTGACCTACGCCTATTACGGAGAGGGCATGGAACGCTATCTTTCCGATCGGAGAGACACGTTCCAAGGCATTTTGAACGGCATCGACCACGAGACGTTCAATCCGAAGACCGACCCCGCCATCAAGAAAAAATACGACCTTTCCAACTATCTGAAAGGCAAAAGCGAGAACAAACGGGCGCTTTTCGAGATGTTCCACCTGCCCCATGCCGATAAGCCCGTCTTCGGCATCGTCAGCCGTCTTGCCGAACAGAAGGGGTTCTCGCTTTTGAAGGACATCGTGCCGCCCCTTTTGAAGGCGGGACGGATGCGTCTCGTCGTCCTCGGTGAGGGGGATGCCGAACTGAAGGATTTCTTCGAATACTTGAAACGCGAATACCGGGATGACGTCGGTCTCTATTTCGGTTTTTCCGACAAGATCGCCCGGCAGATCTATGCGGGGAGCGACTTCTTCCTCATGCCTTCGCGGTTCGAGCCTTGCGGCCTCGCCCAGCTCATCAGCATGCGTTACGGCACCCTGCCTGTCGTCAGAAAGACCGGCGGACTGAAGGATTCGGTGGAACCCTTCAACCGCCACGAGAAGACGGGAGAAGGCTTCGCCTTCTTGAACTATGACGCCGATGATCTGGCCGCGACGCTCGAAGAGGCCCTCGAGGTCTATGGGAAGAAGAATGTTTTCAAAGCGATGGTCCGTCGGGCCATGAAGAAGGACCAAAGCTGGGAAAAGAGCGCGCAAGAATACCATGAACTCTACATGCGACTCAAAGGAGGCAGATGATGGAGACGTTGGCACTCATCCTCGCCGGCGGAAGGGGCTCCCGACTCGACATTTTGAGCGAGAAGAGGGTGAAACCCGCCGTGCCCTTCGCCGGAAAGTACCGCATCATCGATTTCACCCTGAGCAACTGTTCCAACTCGGGCATCTACAACATCGCCATCCTGACGCAATACCTTCCCTTGAGCCTGAATGAACACATCGGCGTGGGCAAGGCCTGGGACCTCGACCGCCGTGACACCAAACTCACCTTGTTGCAGCCGTACAAGAAATGGTATGCGGGCACGGCCGATTCGGTCCGCCAGAACCTCGACTACATCAGACGCTCGAACGCGAAAAGGGTCCTCATCCTCTCGGGTGACCACGTCTACAAGATGGACTATCGCAAGATGCTCGCGACGCATGAAGAAAAGGACGCCAAACTCACCATCGCCGTGCAGGAGGTCCCTTGGGAGGACGCGAGTCGCTTCGGCATCATGAAGACGGCAAAAGACGGCCGTATCGTGGAATTCGCGGAAAAACCCGAAGACCCGCCGAGCAACCTCGCCTCGATGGGGATCTATGTCTTCGACACCGATGTGCTCGTGCGCGTGCTCGAAGAGATGGAGGAAGAAGACCTCGATTTCGGCAAGCATGTCATCCCGAGACTGCTCGGCAACGGGGTCTATGCCCACATCTTCCGGGATTATTGGAAGGACGTCGGGACCTATGACGCCTATCTGGACGCCAATCTGGAGTTGACCTCGACCGTCGACAAGATCCCTTTGGACATGTATGACAGGGATTGGCGGATCTATACAAGGAGCGAAGAGCTCCCGGCCGTGAAAATCGGCTCGAAAGCGACCATCCGCCAAGCGCTCATCGCCAACGGTTCCATCGTCGCCGGCAGCGTGGAACGGAGTGTCCTCTCCCCCGGCGTCGACATCCGCCCGGGCGCCGTCGTCAAGGAAAGCGTGATCCTGAACGACACCACCGTCCATGAGGGGGCGCGAATCGAACGGGCGATCATCGACAAGAACGTCGTCATCGGCAAGAATGCCGTCATCGGCTCCGGCGACGACTACACCCCGAACAAGGACCGACCGGATCTCCTCGCGAGCGGTCTGAACGTCATCGGGAAGGGGATCACCGTTCCCGAGGGCGCCGTCATGGAGAGAAACTGCCGGATTTTCTCGACGGGCTCTATCAAGGAAAAACACATCAAAAGCGGCACCACCCTGCGTTAAAAGAAAGAGACCATCCGGCGGATGGTCTCATTTGTTGTCGAGATAGCTGTCGACGGCCTTGAGGTAGTCCAGGCGCGGCCGGTAGCCTTCAACGATCTCGAAGCCTTCGGCGGCGATTTCGGCGAAGGTCATCGATTTCCGCCCGCTTTCGGCCCGGGCGAGATAAGGCTCGATTCGCTCGAAGGGGAGGAGGAAGAAGGCATCCTCCTTTTTGATGTGGATGATGAGGAAGGCGAGACCGCCGTGGTCCTTCACGCGGCGGAGGTGTTCGATCTGGTGGTCATGGACGTTCTTCAAGGCATATGAGGTCTTGTGGTTGGTCTCTTTGACGTCGAAATCGATGTAGAAGCCCTTGTAGATGCCGTTGTAGTCGGTGGTCGAGGGCTTTCGGTAGTAGGCTTCGGTGATCTTCGCCTTCTCCCGGGCCGGGTAATCGACATGCACGGTCTGGATGGGGGTGGGCTTCTTGTGGATGACGGCCCGGTCTTGTTCGAGATAGAAACGGTTGGCTTCGTCCACGAGTTTCTCCAGGGCCATGCCCCGGTTGCGCTTGGGCGATTTTTTGCGACTCGGACGCTTCTTTTTGGGAATCGGATAATCGACCATGGGACTCACCTCACATCCAGTCTACCACAAACGCGGCCGCCACCATAGATGAAAAGACGTAGAAAACCCCGCCTCCGTCTCGGCAGGCGGTCCTCGATGTGTTATAATACGTTCGAACATCCACACCGAATCGCCAGGAGGCGTTAATATGGCCCGAATCGACTTCTACGCACTCGGGGGTCAGGGTGAAGACGGCAAGAACATGTACTGTCTCGAGATCGACGAGGCCATCTTCATCCTGGATGCGGGATTGAAATACCCCACCGACGAGCTCCACGGCGTCGACGCCATCCTCCCCGACTACGAACATCTGCAAGAGAAAGGCAAACGTATCCGCGGCCTTTTCCTCTCCCACGGCCACGAGGACCACATCGGGGCCGTGCCGAAATTTTTGAAAGAGTTCGACGTGCCGGTCTATGGCACCTATTTCACGCTGGCGCTCTTGAAGGACGCCATGGAAGAAGCGGACGTCAAGAAACGCACTTTCCACGAAATCACCAAGGACACCGTCCTCGAGTTCGGCGATGTCGAGGTCTCCTTCTATCGCACGACCCATTCCATCCCCGGCAGTGTCGGCATGGCTTTCGAGACCCCCGACGGCGTTGTCGTCTACAGTCCCGACTACACGTTCGACCAAAACGTCGACCGGGCGTATGCGACCTCGTTCGAACGCCTCGCCCATATCGCGAGGAAGAACGTCCTCGCCCTGATGTCCGAAAGCCTCGGCGCCGAACAGAGCGGCTATTCCCACACGGGACGGGAACTCGACCACGAACTGAATCGCGCCTTTCTCACGACAAAAGGCGAGCGCGTCGTCGTGAGCACCTTCTCGACCGACATCTTCCGGATCCAGAAGGTCGTCGACATCGCTTTGAGACACGACCGCAAAATCGCCATCATCGGCCGGAAGGCCCAACGGATGGTCGACATCGCCGTGAATCTCGGGGTGTTGAAAATCCCGCAGGAGAAACTCTTGAAACTCCGTTTCATCGACGAAAAGAACAAGAACGAACTCCCCGACGCCGTCGTGCTCGTGACGGGCGACAGGCACGAGCCTTTCTACATGTTGCAGCGGATGGTGCGCAAGCTCGACCGGCTCATCCACCTCGATGCGAACGACCACGTCATCATGATGACCCCGCCCGTGCCGGGCACGGAGAAGATCGCCGCGCGCACCCTCGACATCCTCTACAGGAACGACATCCATATCCTCCGCATCCCGAAGGAAATCCTTCCCGCCGCCCATGCGAAGAGCGAAGACATCAAGCTGCTCACCAACATCTTGCGGCCGAAATATTTCGTGCCGGTGGTCGGCGAACATCGCCATTTCTATGCCATGAGACGGATCGCCAAGAACCTCGGCTTCGCCGATGACGAGGTCCACACCCTCGAAAACGGTGAAGTCCTCCGGTTCGAAAAAGGCGCCTGCAAAGGCGTTGTGCACACGGTGAAAAGCGGTGACGTGCTCGTCGACGGCATCCTCGAAGGCGATGTCGGCGACGTCGTGTTGAAGGATCGGGAGATCCTCTCGCAGGACGGACTCATGGTCATCATCGGCCACATCGACACCCGCCGGAAGAAGATGGTGTCACCGGCCGAGGTGGTCAGCCGTGGTTTCGTCTATATGAAAGAGAATGAACCCTTGATCCAGAAAGTGAAAGAGATCTACGAGGACGTGGCCCGCCAAGCGCTGAACAAACAACGCGTCGACTTCCGTTCCTTCAAGGAGAAACTCCGCGAGGACGTGAGCCGCCATTTGTACAAGGTCACGGACAGAAGACCCATCGTCATCCCCGTCATCATCGATGTGGACAAGGAGTGATCACGTGCTGATCGAAATCCGTCAAGACGGACATGAAGCCGCCAAGGCCGACAAGCTGCCCAAACACGAAGGAGTCCGCGCCGTCATCGTCCGTGACGGTGCGTTGTTGTTGCTTCATCTCAAGAAGAAGGACCGCTATGTCCTCCCCGGAGGCGGCGTGAAAAAAGGGGAAGACCTTCTTGATGCTTTGCGGCGGGAAGTCAAAGAGGAGACCGGCTACGAGATCGAAGCTGTGAAAAAGACATTGCTTCTGCGGGAGTGTTTCACGGATTCCGTCTGGGTCCATCACATGTTCAAGGCGCGACTCGCTTCTACCTCGCCCGCCCCGCAAGAACTCACTCCCGAGGAGCGTTCCCTCGGCCTCGAGGTCGTCTTCCTTCCGCTCGAGGAAGGCTTGCGGCGTCTGTCGGAAGAGACGGACGACATCTTCACGGCCAACATCCATCGCCGCGAACTCATCGGCATCCTCCACAGCATCTGATCGGACGAAGAACACGTCCCGTTTCCGCGAAATGTGAAACTGTCGCGGAGCGGTTTACATTCATTCTCCATGTGTTATAATTGATAGGAGTCGAATCTCAGGAGGTTTATAAAAGAATATGGCAAAAATCGAAAACTTAGGAAAATCACGTGTGAAACTTGAAATCGAGGTCTCCCCGGAGAAGTTCGAGGAAGGACTCGATTACGCTTTTGAACGCATCAAGGACGATGTGGAGATCAAGGGCTTCCGCAAAGGCAAAGTCACCCGCAAGATCTATGAACAACACAAGGGTGTCGAGAACCTCTATGAAGAAGCCTTGCAACATGTCATCCAACAGACCTACATCGACGCCGTCAATGAACATGACGTCGCCGTCGTGAGCCAACCCAAGATCGATTTTGATGTGAACAAAGTCGAAAAAGGAAAACCTTTCACCTACACGGCCACCGTCGCCGTCCGCCCCGATGTCGAACTCGGCGAGTACAAAGGTTTCACGTATGAGAAACCGAAAGTGGAGGTCGGTGAAGAGGAACTCAAGAAGGAACTCGACCGTCTCCGCGAACAGAACGCCGAACTCGTCGTGAAAGAGGAAGGCGGACTCGAAGAAGGCGACACCGCCGTCTTTGACTTCGAAGGCTTCATCGACGGGGAAGCTTTTGAAGGCGGCAAAGCCGAGAACCACGAACTCGAAATCGGCAGCGGCGGCTTCATCCCCGGCTTCGAAGAGAAGATGGTCGGCATGAAGACGGGCGAAGAAAAGGACATCGAAGTCACCTTCCCCGAGGACTATCAAGCCGAACATCTCGCCGGCAAGGAAGCGGTCTTCAAAGTGAAACTGCACGAGATCAAACAAAAGGTCGTACCCGAACTGAATGATGATTTCGTGAAAGACCTCGACCGTGACGGCATCGATAGTGTCGATGCTTTGAAGGAAGACACGAAGAAGTCCATGGAAGAACAAAAAGAAGAAGCCAACAAGAACAAGGCCATCGATTTCGCCGTGAGTGAAGCGAGCAAGAACGCCGAAATGGAGATCGCCGACGAGATGATCGAGGAAGAGAAGAACCGCATGATGGACAACACCAAGCGGCAAGCCCAACAATACGGCATCGACCTCGACACCTACCTGCAGCTCACCGGCATGGACAAAGAGGCCTTCGAGAAGAAACTGACCGAAGACGCCGAAAAATCCATCCGCTACAATCTCACCATCAACGCCATCGCCACGAAGGAAGGCATCGAAGCTTCGGAAGAAGAGGTCGAGAAGAAAATCAAGGACCTCGCCGAACAACACAACATGGATGTCGAACAAGTCAGAAGCCAAGTCTCCGACTCGGCCGTCGAAC
This sequence comes from Mollicutes bacterium, assembly GCA_003552275.1. Lineage (GTDB taxonomy): Bacteria > Bacillota_I > Bacilli_A > Izemoplasmatales > Izemoplasmataceae > T1SED10-81. Next base: position 468 of record PUKL01000066.1, on the reverse strand, counting down.
AGGAAGTCATCATGAGAAAGACCATCGACTTCCTTGTCGACAACCTGGAGATGGAAGAAGTCTCCCAAGAAGAGAAACAAGAAGACAAGGAAGAAGAAACAAAATAGAACGACCGAAAAACACTTCTTCGCGAAGTGTTTTTTGAGGAAGTGAACCCGATGATACGACTAGCCGTGTTCGATTTGGACAACACCCTGCTCACCCCGAAGAAGCAGATCACCGACAGGACCGTCCGCGCCCTCCACGCGCTGAGCGACGAGGGAGTGCGCATCGCTCTCGCGACCGGTCGCACCGTCGCCCTCGCCCGCCCTTTCATAGAGCGTCTCGGCCTCAAAGGCCCCATGATTTTCAACAACGGCGCCTTGATCGAGGACGAAGAAGACCGCATCATCGTCGAGCGTCCGCTGCCGCCGGAGCCCAAGCGGGCCCTGTTGGGATACGCCTTGGCCGAAGGGCTGCCTTTCGTGC
>PUKL01000146.1 GCA_003552275.1 Mollicutes bacterium | reverse complement strand
TAACCGTTTTCAAATCAAATTTATGCACGTGCTGATATGCACCAATTTCAGGCGTTTCCCTAGGGTGTTCCTTCTTCGGAGTACGGTTTGCGTCCTTGTCTATCCCCCGAAAACACCATAATGGTACAGGAGCCAGACGCCCACGAGAATGGCGACGACAATCAGGAGTTTCGAAAGCTTTTTTACAAATGCGATGATACCGAGGATGACGATGAACAATCCCAGGATGCCGAAAACGAGTTGCTCCCAGTAGGCGAGTTCCGAAACGAAGTCATAAGCGGCATCGATCCAGGTTTGGAGAGGCAGCATCCTCTGAACGAAGTCCCAGATGGAATCAATGAAAAGAACATGGCGAGTTGAAAGCATTTCGAGCAGGTTGAACATACAATCACCCTTCTCACAGATTGGTTGTCAGACAGTCTTGGCTCATTCTATGAATCCATTGACGATCGACCAACTATATTATATATGATAGTACATCTGTTCCGATGAAAAATCTATATTTTTTTCCTGCCTTCAAGCGCTTTGTTCAACGTGATTTCGTCCGCATAACTGATATTCCCTCCGGCCGGCATTCCGTAGGCGATGCGTGTGAGGAGAATGTCGGTATCCTGCAGCAAGCGCTGGATGTAGCGTGCCGTCGTCTCCCCTTCATCGCTCAGATTGGTCGCCAGTATGAGCTCCTTGTGGCGTTCGTCCTTCAACCGTTCCAGCAGGGATTTGATGCGCAAATCTTCGGGGCCGACGCCGTTTGCGGGGGACAGCACACCTCCGAGGACATGGTACAGACCGTCATAGGTCCCGGTTCGTTCGACCACCAGGACATCCTTGCTTTCTTCGACCAAGAGGATTTTGGATACATCCCGGGTGTTGTCCTTGCAGACGCCGCAACGGTCATCATCCGTCAAATGGCCGCAGACGTTGCAAGGTCGGATTTCGGTCTTTGTGCGATGAAGAGCATCCATAAAATCAAGATAATCGTCATCCTTGAAGCGGTCGATGGTGTGGAGGACAAAACGTTCCGCCGTCTTCCTCCCCACGCCGGGATAGCGCATGAACTGCTCGATCAACCGTTCGATGGGTTCGGGATACCTACTCGTCCCTTTGGTCAAAGCAATCCCTGCATTCCGCCGAGACCTTGGGTGAACTGTCCGAGTGTCTCCTTGGTCTCTTCGTCGATCTTCTTCATGCAGTCGTTGACCGCGGCGGTGATGGTGTCCTCGAGAATCTCGAGGTCTTCAGGCAGGTCGAAAGCCTCCCCGTCGATCGATATCTTCTGCATTTCTTTGGCGCCATTGAACTCGACTTCGACGGTCTTGCCTCCGGCTTGACCGAAAAAGATGCTTTCTTCAAGCTCTTTTTGTGCCTTTTGCATCTCTTTTTGCATTTGTTGGAGTTTTTTCACCATATCGGGATTCATATACGTCAATCTCCTTTCTTGACCTTGACAATTTCTTCTCCGAAAAGGTCTTTTGCCTCTTTCGTGGAATCACTCGCCACATCGTCATAGTTCTCATCGGTGTCGGGAATCTCCACCAGTCGCGGATGCTCGATGGGGCTCAAACGGATGAACTCGTCGTCTTTCTTCCGGGAGCGGAACTTCTTGATGAACTCTTTCGAGATTCCTTCCCAGATTTCTTGCGGGAGGGCGAGGAACATGATGGGGCGTTCAAAATAGGCTTCGAGAATATCCACTATGTGCGATTTGACCTGGGGTTTCATGAGCCGGTTGCAGACCACGGCCGACTCGTAGGTCACGATGACCATCACACCGTTGGTGGCTACGAGATTCCCGTCGGTGATCATCTTGGCGTATTCGAGTTGTTTGTCGTCCGCGAAACGCTCGACGTCATACCATTTTTTGACCATGTCGATCTTGACACCGCGGTCCGCCGTGTTCAGAACGTCCTCGACGAACTTGATGTCGAAAGTCCCGTAGCGTTTCTTGGAATATTTGTCATAGAGGAACTGATAATGGTCGCGGGTCTCACCGGTGATTTCCGTCTTCTCTTTCTCGGCGGGTCCTTCATCCTCCGATTCTTCCCGAGACTCCTCTTCGTCCGTTTGTGTTTCTCGTTCCTCTTCCTCTTGTTCGAAACGGTCGAAGGCGTCATCGGCGGGCGTTCGTTCTCTACGACCCGCATCGGCGCGGTTCTCCTCGGCACTGCCGGATAGCTGCAAGATATCCCCTTCGAGACTCTCCATCTTTTGTTCGAGCAGACGGAAGTGCTCTTCGAGGTCGTTGACGGCTTCCAGACTTCTCGTGTCGGTCTCCGTCGATTCATCGACCATCTTGATGAACGCCAGCTCGAGATGCAGTTTGCCCCGCGTCGCGAACCGCATGTTCTGCTTCGCCTCCGAGAGGATGTCTATATAGTGATAGACCATGGGATTGGAGAGCGATTCCTTGAGATTCTTGAACTTCTCTTTGGTCTGATAACGTTTGCTCGGTTCCGCTTCGGTGTTCTTCATGATGAGTACGTCTCGATAGAAGGTCAACAGGTCATCGACGATCCGTTGACTCTCTTTTCCTTCTTCCAAGAGACGTTCCAAGGTGTTCAACGCCTTGACGGGGTCTTTCGCCTGTACAGCCTCGGCGACATCCATGACAGCTTCTTCGGCCACGGAACCGCGGATGGCATGCACATCGTCCGTGGTGATCGTCCCGTCACTATAGGAGACGACCTGGTCGAGGAGACTGATCGCGTCTCTCATGCCGCCTTCGGCGGATTCGGCGATGAGTTCGAGGGCCTCGTCATCGCAATCGAATCCTTCTTTTTCCGTGATTTCCTCGAGCCGGGCGAGAATCTCCGCCTTTTGTATGCCCCGGAAATCGAACCGTTGACAACGGGAATGGATGGTCGAGGGGATCTTGTGCGGTTCTGTCGTGGCCAGAATGAATATCACATGCTTGGGAGGTTCTTCCAATGTCTTCAACAAGGCGTTGAAAGCGCCGATGGACAGCATGTGGACCTCGTCGATGATATAGACTTTGTATTTCCCCAGACCCGGTAGATATTTGACCTTGTCCCGGAGTTCGCGGATCTCATCGACACCGTTGTTGCTGGCGGCATCAATCTCGATCACGTCATTGACGGCGTTCTTGTCGATACTCTTGCATATGTCGCAACTGTTACAGGGATTCTCCACCGGGGCTTTCTCGCAGTTCACGGCCTTGGCGATGATCTTGGCCACACTCGTCTTGCCCGTTCCCCGGGGACCGCTGAACAAATAGGCATGTGAAAGTTTGCCCTGTCTCAGGGCATTCTTGAATGTCTTTGTGATGTGTTCCTGGCCCGCGACCTCATCGAAATCCTTGGGCCGGTAAGTCCTATAGAGCGCTTTGTACGCCATCATGAACACCTCGTTTTGAAGATACCCACAAAGGCCCCGGCAGGTTCGAGCCTAACGCGAAAAACACACAAATGAAAATGAGAACGCAACCCGGGCCGCTCATACCGTATTATACTATAAAACAGGTGATTATGATATAATCAATTTGGGTGATAAGCATGGAAAAAGACACGATTGCCGCCATTTCGACGGCTTTGGGAAAAAGCGCGATAAATATCGTGAGAATGAGTGGCGATGATGCTTTGGCCATCGCCAAAAGCATTTTCAAGGGGAATGATCCGGAAAAGACCCCTTCACACACCATTCGTTACGGTAGAATCGTCGATGGAGACGAGATGCTCGACGAGGTTCTTCTGAGCGTGTTCAAAGCTCCCAAGACTTTCACCCGGGAAGACATGGTGGAAATCAACTGCCACGGTGGCGCCTATGTCGCCAAGAAAATCCTCGAGCTCGTCCTTGCCAAGGGCGCGCGGATCGCCCGTCCCGGTGAATTCACGGAAAGAGCGTTTTTGAACGGACGTATCGACCTCACCCAGGCGGAAAGCGTCATGGATATCGTCGAAGCGAGAAGCGACTACGGTCTCGCTCTGGCGAACAAGGGCCTCGACGGTAGAATCTATGAACTCGTCGTTGGTCTGCGCGAACGTCTGATGGACATCATCGCCCATATCGAGGTCCATATCGATTATCCCGAATACGACGATGTGGAGGAGTTGACCACCGACGTTCTTCTCCCCAGACTGGAACAGTTGCGTGCGGACATGCAAGGCCTTCTCGACAAAGCCTCGGTCGGAAGAGTCCTGAGGGAGGGTGTGAAGACGGCGATCATCGGCCGTCCCAACGTCGGTAAATCGAGCATCCTGAACGCTCTGCTCAGAGAGGACAAGGCCATCGTCACGGAAATCCACGGCACCACGCGTGATGTTGTCGAAGGCGAGATGAACATCGGCGGTGTGGTCTTGAAACTCTTCGACACCGCGGGAATCCGCGACTCCGACGATCTCATCGAAAGAATCGGTATAGAGAAGACACAGCGAATCATCGAGGAAGCGGAACTCATCCTCTATGTCCTCAACAACAACGAGCCGTTGAGGAGGGATGATGAAAGACTCCTCGAGATGACCGAACACAAGAAGAGGATCGTCATCATCAACAAAATCGACCTCAAAAGCAAAATCGACAGGACGTTCGACGACGGCATCCAGGTCAGTGCCCTCAAAGGCACGAATATCGACGAACTAGAAGCGAAAATCCGGGAGCTGTTCTTGCATGAGGATTTCGATGTCGCGGGCGAGACCTACCTCTCGAACGCCCGCCACATCGCCAAGATGCGGCAGGCGGAAAGCATGCTCTCGGACGCCGTCAAAGCCGCGAAAGAGCTCGTTCCCGTCGATTTGGTCGCGGTGGATGTGCGAAACGCTTGGGAAGCGTTGGGTGACATCATCGGCGAAAGCAAGGACACGGCCCTTCTTGACGAACTCTTCTCCAAGTTCTGCTTGGGAAAATGACTATTCTTCATCGAAGCGGTGTTTCCTGCCGTCTTTCTCCCACCCCAGCACATAGTCTAAATTGACGTTGTCGGCGGCGCGGAATACACACTTTTCGACGTCTTTGTTGTGTTTTTTCAATTCCGCCAACACCCTTTTCATCTCTTCGCGTATGGAATCTTTCGACTCCGACCCGAGGGGACAGGCGCAGTCCAAGGTCTTCAATCCCTGACGGCGCATGAGTTTCTCAATCTCTTTTTCCCGGACGAAAAAGAGCGGACGGATGAGATGCATGTCCTCATAGTTTTGCGAACGCACTTTCGGAAGCATCGTCTTGAACGTGCCCGAATAGAACAGGTTCAAAAGCGTCGTCTCTATCACATCGTCGAAATGGTGGCCCAAAGCGAGCTTGTTGCAACCGTGCTTTTCCGCCAAGGTGTAGAGGACACCCCTCCGGATGCGGGCACAGAGAAAACAAGGATTGTCGGGGGCTTTTTCCTGCACGACATCAAAGACCCGTTTATGCTCCACTTGGATATCGATATCCAAGTCGGCCGCGTTCTGCTCGATTTGATCGAGATGTTCGCGGTTGTATCCGGGATCCATGACGATGAACACCACCTCGAAGCCGACAAGAGGATGACGAAGCAGTTCTTTCATCATGACCGCCATGAGCAGGGAGTCTTTGCCGCCACTCATGGCGACGGCGATACGATCGCCTTCTTCGATGAGGTTGAACTGGCGGACCGCCCGCACAAATTTCGACCAAAGCTCCCGCCGATGTTTCTTCACCACATCTTTTTGAACATCAAGGGCTTTTGACATGCAAATCACCTCAAAACACGTTATACTATAAGCCAATCGTCCCGTTCGTACAACCGTGACCAGCCCACTTTATTGTAATTTTTTATAATCAGACTGTATTTTCTTGAATATCGTTGAAATGTGGTATATAATTGAAGCGCACACACCAGGAGGTGGTCATCAATGAGTTTTGAATGGATTTCCCGTAAACCTCGTGAGGGAATTGCCACACTCTATGATACCAACATCACCCTGAACAAAAGTGCCAGTACTCATTTCGACAACGCCTACAGCGTCCTTCTTGGGTTGGATCGTAAAAACAAGCTCATCGCGATCAAGCCGGTCACGAAACAAGAATGGCAGCGGGGCGCCATCCCCGATGAGAAAAGGCACAAGATCACCGTGCGCCCGAGCTATGCACGGGTCAGCAATAAGCGTTTCGTCCAAGATGTCGCAGATCTTATGGGGCTGGACCTTTCAAACCATACCCCGAAGTTCAAAGCCAATTGGAGTTCCGAAGAAAAAGCACTTATCATCGATTTGAACAAGGTCGAGGAGGGTTCCTGATGGAAACAATGCAAATCATCATGATTGTCGTCTGGTTCTCGGTCATCATCATAGCGGCATTCATCGAGGTCGTGACGTTGGACCTCACGAGTCTATGGTTCAGCATCGGTGCCGTGGTCTCTTTCATCCTGGCCATCGTCGGTGTGGGAACGGGCGTACAGTTCGGTGTTTTCCTAGGTTCCAGCCTGTTTTTGATTCTAAGCGTCCGTCCGCTGGCCAAAAAATATTTCCGCACCAACATCGTCGGTACGAATGTCGACAGACTCGTCGGAAAGATCGCCATCTGCACCCAGGAGATTCCCCCGGGTGAACGGGGCGAGGTCCGGGTCGAGGGGAAATATTGGACGGCCATATCGTCGGGAACGGAGACGATCCAAGTCGATGACAAGGTTGAAATCCTCGCCATCGAGGGAGCCAAACTCATCGTGGTGAAAGTATGACAGCGGGAACTTTCCGCCGTATCGCCAGCTTCATGGTCGACTTCGTCATCATCATCTCCTTGGTGTTCACCGTGTTCCGCATATTCGTCGACGGCACCATCCGTGAATTCACCGGCTACGATGAAAGCATGAGTGATTGGCCGTATGCGGCCGGCGAGCTCAGGGACGAGCGCGACGCCCTCAGAAAACGTCTGGAAGAGGACGAAACCTACACCCGGGAGGATTTCGACAGAGACCGGCAGGAACTCGAAGACGAATATAACGAGGCCTATGCCGCCGTCATCCCCTACCTCATGTCCACATTCCTCTATTTCTATTTCGGCTGGGTCGTGGGTAACTACATCTATCAAGGCTTGATGAAAGGCCGCACTTTCGGCAGAAAATGGTTGAAGATCGAACTCGGGGGAAGAGTGAACTGGTGGACGCTCTTCATGCGGGAAGTCCTCTGGAAAGGATTCTTCTGGTTCTTCACGGCTTCCTTCGGCATCTGGCTCGATTTTCTCCTCATTTCCTTCACACAAGAGCGAAAGACCCTGCGGGATCGCATCTCCGGCAACCGGGTGATCTTGGAGGATGTGCCCTATCCCATCTGATACCCCGGATCATCTTCTTCCGGGATGAACCGCATAGATTCCAAGAAGATAATTCCATTCAAAAAGGAGGATTTACATGGCAAGCACCATCGGCACCATATTGGTTACCGGAGGCACCATCGGTATTATACTGGTCATTGCTGTTGTCGTCATCTTGCTCATCTATGTCGCCACCCGTTTCACCATCGTCACCCAGGCCAACCGCTTCATCGTCGAGCGACTCGGCGGATACTACACCACCTGGGATGTCGGTATCCATTTCCTCATCCCCTTCATCGACCGGGTGAAACTGAAGGTCTCGATTAAGGAGCAAGTCGTCGACTTCGATCCGCAACCCGTCATCACCAAGGACAACGTCACCATGCAGATCGACACCGTCGTCTTCTTCCAGATCACCGACCCGAAACTCTACACCTATGGGGTGAACTATCCGATCAAGGCGATCGAGAACATCACCTCGACCACACTCCGGAACATCATCGGTGACCTCGAACTAGACGAATCGCTGACCTCCCGCGACTACATCAACGAGAAAATCCGGACGATCCTCGACGAAGCGACGGACCCCTGGGGCATCAAGATCAACCGCGTCGAAGTCAAGAACATCATCCCGCCCAAGGACATCCGGGAAGCGATGGAGAAACAAATGCGCGCTGAGCGGGAGAAACGTCAGTCCATCCTCATCGCCGAAGGTAACAAACGTTCGGCCATCCTGAATGCCGAAGGTGAGAAAGAGGCACGCATCCTCGCCGCCGACGGTGAGAAACAGACCCGTATACTCGAAGCCGAAGGTCAAGCGGAAGCGATCCTGAAAGTCCAAAAAGCGACTTCGAAGGGTATCGAACTCATCAAGGCCGCCGGAGCCGACGAAGCGTTCCTGCGCCTCGAGGCTTACAAAGCCATGGAGAAGGTCGCCGAAGGTCAAGCCACGAAACTCGTCATCCCCTCCGACATGCAAGGCATGGTCGGTATGGCGTCCACACTCGCCGAAGCCTTCGAGACCACTCCCAAACCCAAGCTTTCCGACAAGACCAAGCAATCACTCGAAGAGAAGAAGGAAAGCGCGAAGAAACAATGAAGAAAAGTGCCCTGGGGCTTCCAGGGCACTTTTTCAAAACGCACAGTTCTTCGGCGTTCTCGGGAACGGTATCACATCGCGGATGTTCTTCACACCCGTGATGTACATGAGCATCCGGTCGAAGCCGAGACCGAAGCCCGCATGGGGCACACTACCGTAACGACGCAACTCCAGATACCATGCGAGTTCGTCCTCGTCCACCCCCATCGCCCGCATCCTCTTTTGCAGGATGTCATGACGCTCCTCACGCTGGGATGCGCCGATAATCTCGCCGGCTCCGGGCACGAGGAGGTCGCAAGCGGCGACGGTCTCTTCATCTTCGTTCAAACGCATGTAGAAGGCTTTGATGTCTTTGGGCCAGTCCGTCACGAACACGGGCCCGCCGAAATGCTCCACCAAAGCTTTCTCATGCTCGGTGGCGAGGTCTCCTCCCTGCTCGGGAGGGGTGTCGAAGGCGGAATCCGCATCGGTCAGAATCGCGACCGCCTCCTTGTGCGTCACCTTGTGGAATTCACTGTTGACAATCTCTTCGAGTTTCTTGATGAGCCCCTTCTCGACGAAACGGTCGAGGAAGGCCATCTCTCGTTCGGCGTGCTTGAGGACGTAACCGATGATTTCTTTGACCATGTCCTCGGAGAGTTCCATGATGTCGTCGAGATCCGCGAATGCGACTTCGGGCTCGACCATCCAGAACTCGGAAGCATGCGTCGATGTGTGGGATTTTTCCGCACGGAAGGTCGGTCCGAAGGTGTAGACGGCCCGAAAAGCCTGAGCGAAGGCTTCGGCCTGCAACTGTCCGGAAACGGTCAGATTGGTCTTCTTACCGAAGAAGTCTTCCGTATAGTCGATATCCCGGCCCTGTTTTTTGATCGTTTCGGGGGTGAGCGTCGTCACCCGGAACATCTCCCCGGCTCCTTCCGCATCGCTCGCGGTGATGATGGGGCTTGCCAGATGGAGGAAGTCACGACTTTGGAAGAACTCATGGATGGCGTGCGTGAGGAGGCTCCGGATCCGGAACACCGCGGTGAATAGGTTCGTCCTTCCTCTGAGATGGGCGTGTTTACGCAAAAACTCCCTTGAATGTCGTTTCGGCTGCAACGGATAGTCCTCGGGCGAATCCCCGATGATTCGCACGGTGCGCGCTTTGATTTCGAAAGGTTGCGCCCTCTGTGGTGTCAAAACGACCTCGCCGGCAACTTCAACGGCGGCACCGGTGCGCACCTTGCGGATCAGTGCGAAGTCTTCGGTCAGACCCTCTTCATAGACGACTTGGATCGTCTCAAAACAGGTCCCGTCGTTCACGTTGATGAAACCGAAAGCCTTCTGGGCGCGATGATTCCGCACCCATCCCTTCAACACCACTTCTTTTCCGGCGTGTTCATCGTGGGTTTCGACCAGTCTCCGAACGGTCATATCCATGGTCATTCCTCCTCTTTTTACAAAAAAACGCCCTTGCGCTCAAGGACGAAAGATTTCCGCGGTACCACCTTGTTTCAAAGAGCACTCTCGCTTTTAACGCAAGCATACGGATGGGTCTACTCGATTCTTCCATCTCTCCCGGTGTTTCTCGCCCGACTTTCATTTCCGGCTCTCACCGTCCCGGAATCGCTTCGATGAGGGAGCCGGACGAAGTGTCCGATCATCGATTTGTATCTGTCATAACTAAATTATAATGCATAAACGCCGTTTGTCAACTCGCGGTGTCTCCACACAATGATCCGCAATGGAGGTGAGGATATCATGGAAAACAACGGAATGCTCGTATTCAGACGCTTATTCGCCGCTTTCTTCGATTTTGTCCTTTTTCAGACACTCTGGTCGTTGAGTCTGCAACTCACGATTCCCATCATCGGTTGGGAAGCGTTCATCAATTGGATTGTGGAAGGCGACATCGGTATCGAGGACGAGATCACCGCCGCATTTGCCGCCTACACGATCGTATCGGCGCTTCTCGGGGTGATCGTCGGTATTCTCTACTACGCCTATGTCCCCTGGATCAAAGACGGAAAGACCCTCGGTAAATCGCTCATGGGCGTGAAAGTCGTGGATGAACGGGGAAGGAACCCTTCCGTGTTGAAACATATGTTGAGGGCGATCATGCTATGGGGGATATATGCCGTCACCCCGTTGTCACTGACGATTCTCATCGACCCCTACATCTACACCCTGCTCACGGGCTCCGTGGGGACACTCTTCTACACGGTTGTCCTGGCCGGTATGTTCATGATTGTCTTCGGGCGCGATGCCCGTGGTCCGCATGACCGGCTTGCCAAGACCCGAATCGTGGATGAAAACTTCGAGCCTTCTTGGGAGATGATCGAACCCGATCTCCGCAAAGAGGATTGGGCCGCCAAAGAGACCATCGACCGCAAAGACGACTTCCTCTACGAATACGACAAACGCGACCCTTGGAAGAAATAAGAATGTCCGCAGACTGTCGGCAGTCTGCGGACATTGTCCAATCTAGGCTGTGGACCGCTTTTGTCAATGCGGTTCGAACAGGTCGGAGAGGGGCTTGTCCTGTAATATGTTCAAGATTCCCTGACCCAAGAGGGGTGCGACGGAAAGCTGCACGACTTTGTCGGATTGTTGGTCTTCCCTGAGCTGGATGGTGTTCGTGCAGATGATCTTCTTGATGCCGCTGCGGTTGATCCTTTCGATGGCCGGATGGGAGAAGACGGGATGCGTACAGGCGGCATAGACTTGGATGGCACCGGCATCCGTCAAGGCTTCGGCGGCGATACCGATGGTCCCCGCGGTGTCGATCAGGTCGTCGATGATGATGGCGGTCTTTCCGGCCACATCCCCGACAATGTTCATCACCTCGGCCTGGTTCGGTTTCGGACGGCTCTTGTCGATGATGGCGATGGGTGCGTGCATGGCGTTGCCGAGGAGCCGGGCTCGCGCCGCACCGCCGTGGTCGGGGGATACGATGACGATGTTGTTCTCATCGAGGGTCTCCCGGAGATAATCGACCAAGATGGGCATGCCGAAGAAATTGTCGATCGGGATGTCGAAGAATCCTTGGATCTGGCCGGCATGGAGATCCATCGATATGACCCGGTCGGCGCCCGCCGTCTCGATCAGATTGGCTACAAGCTTCGCGGATATGGGTTGTCTGGCTGCGGACTTCCTGTCTTGACGGGAATAACCGTAATAAGGCATGACCACATTGACGGTCTTGGCCGAAGCACGACGCACGGCGTCGATCATGACCAACAATTCCATGATGTGCTCATTGACCGGCGGTTGTGTGGATTGGATGATGAAGACTTGATGACCACGGACCGTCTCTTCGATGTCCACTCCGATCTCCCCGTCGGCAAAGCGCTTGAGATCGCATTTGCTCAATGGGATCTTCGTGAAGTCGGAAATTTCCTGTGCGAGTTTCGGATTGGCACTCAACGCGAACATTTTCACTTTCTCGCCACTGTACGTTGCCATGATTCCCTCCAAATCTAAATATTTACATCATGCGGGAAGGGCGTCCCTCGGACACCCCCCGCTATATCAACCGGTAGCGCTTATCGCAAAGAAAATGCAACTTCCTCGAAAGTTGCATTTCTTGTTGTGTCACTCTTCTTCGGTTTCTTCAGCCTCTTCGGTTTCTTCGGTCGTTTCGCTTTCGGAAGCTTCCGCTTCCTCAGCTTTTTTCTCTTCTTCCTCTTTTTTGAGTTTCTCGTAGGCCTCGATCACGATTCCTTCGATGTAGTCACGGGTTTCTTGGTTGATGGGATGTGCGACGTCTTTGAACTCGCCGTTCGGCATCTTTCGACTCGGCATCGCCACGAACAACCCTTCCTTACCGTCGATCACACGAAGTTCGTGCACCACGAAACAGTCGTCAATGGTGATGGCGGCAATCGCCTTCAAGCGGTTCTCGCTGTCGAATATTTTCACCCTGACATCAGTAATTTCCATCGTTCCACCCCACATAATATTATGTCTTCCCTCTGATACAGTGGATTATATCACAGAAAACACGCCTTTTCAAATACTTTTGGCAACATCAAGCCGTCTCAGAGGATTTTGGTCATTTTGGTGAAATGGCTGTGTCGATATTTGTCCTGGATCCGATCGAGGAGTTCATCTTCTTTGGCCATGATGAAGAAGGTGGGACCGGAACCGCTCATGAGATAACCGTCCACATTGTAGGCCTTGAGTTCCTCATGTAGTTTCCGGGCTTCCTCATAGACGGAAAAGCAGAAAGGCTGCAAGGCGTTGTGCAGTTCCTTGACGATCAAGGAATAGTTCTTGTTGTAGATGGCATTGGTCATGCCGGTGATTTTGACATTCTCCACATCTTGCATGTCCAAAGCTTCGAACACCTTTTTCGTGCTCACCCGTACCGGCGGCGTCACAAGAAGAACGGGGATGTTGAGTTTCTTTTTCAAGAAGAAGAGTTCTTCACCTTTCCCCCTGGCGATACAGAGACGGTTGTGGATACAATAGGGAACATCGGCGCCGAACCGTTCACCGATCTTTTCCAGTTCCTCCGCCTTTTTCTTCAAGCGGAAGAGCTTGTTCAATCCCCGGAGTGTCGCGGCACAATCGGCGCTACCCCCGCCCAGGCCGGCGGCCAGGGGGATGTTCTTTTCGATGTGGATGTTCACACCGTCGTGGATGTTTTCTTCTTTCAACAAATACTCGGCCGCTTGAAAGACGAGATTGTCCTCGACCTTCTCGGTGATGAATTGTGATGCGGTGATGTGGATCCCCGGCTCTTCGGTCTTGGTGAACGTGAGAACATCGTGCATCTCCAACGGGGCCATGACCATTTCCAGGTTGTGGTATTGGTCTTTCCTCTTCCCCAAGACGTCCAAGAACAGATTGACTTTCGCGTACGCTTTCTCTTTGACCGTTTTGCCCATCGGTTCACCTTCTCCCTTTGTTTTCACGTGGAACATCAGCGTTCACGGCGAAAAACTCCTCGGCCAGTTCCACCCAACCATCGGGCTCGATCCGCTCGGCACGAACATTTCTGTCATAGCCCATTTTTTCGAGGAAATCACCGGTTTTCTCTTTATCCACACCATAGGCGTTATGCAGATTGTTCACCAACGTTTTCCTTCTTTGTGCGAATGCCTTCTTGACAAAATCATGGAATCTTGATGTTTCACGTGAAACCTTGTGTCCGTCTTTCACGGTCAGACTGATGACGGCACTCCCCACTTCGGGCTTCGGGATGAACACCTCCGGGGGAACGCGAAAACGGAAGTCGGCCTCGGTGTGATGATGGATGAAGACACTCAACGCGTTGTAGTCCTTGGTGCTCGGACGGGCCGTGAGTCTTCTTGCGACTTCGAGCTGGACCATGAGGACATAGCGGTCGATCCGTTCGCTCTTCTGAAGGGAGTTCATGATGAAGGGTGTGGTTATATAATACGGCAAGTTGGCCACAACGACAACTTTTCCGTATGATTTGTCCATTTTTTCTATCTCTTCGTCCAAATCGACCTGCAAAACGTCCTTGTGCAAGAGGGTGAAGTTCGCCACATCTTCAAAGGCCTCTTCCAACACTTCCACCAGACGGTCGTCGATCTCGATGGCCAAGACATGTGCGGCCTCGGCGAAAAGATAGCGGGTCAGACTTCCGAGTCCCGGCCCGATTTCGATGACGAGTGTGTCTTTGTCCAATGCGGCCGTCCGCATGATCTTCTTGAGTATCCCGTCATCAACGAGGAAGTTCTGTCCGAACCTCTTCTTGAGACGGAGGCCGTGGCCGACGAGGAGTTCCTTGACGGCTTTCGGTGTCGATTTCTCCACGGTCTCACCACTCCTTCCGCAAAGACTGGTTCGGAAAGAACTGTCTTTTCTTTCCGTTGATGAGGACTCTCAGGGCCTGTTTTTCCACCTCGAAATCGAGGAGTCCGATTGCGCCTCTCTCCCCGTCGAGACTCCAGCGATACGGATCCTCGGAGAGAATCCGTGCCTTCGCTACGGATTGATGTCTTATCCCCGGCAAGAGGGTTGTGTCGAAGAGGAACGACAAGGCGTAGAGGAGGTTGTTCAAAAAGGGGATGTGCCGATAGGTGACAAGGTCGATGCGACCATCGTCGAGCACGGGAGAGTCGATGACCTTGAAACCGGCGACATGGCGGGAATTGACGACGAGGACGAGCGAAAAGGTTCCTTCAACGCTTTCCTTGCCGTCGTCGATTGTCAACCGGATCTTCTTGATGCGGAAGAACTGTTTCACACCGGATAGGACATAGGCCAGATAACCGAGTTTTTCCTTCTTGTCATCGGATGTCTGATAACTGATGTCCACATAGTTCCCGAGCGCTCCGACATAGGTGAAATATCCCTGGTTGGTCCTGACGATGTCCATGTTCGCCGAGTGACCTTCCGCGATCGTATCGAGACTTTTGTGTGTCTTCTTGCTTATACCGAGGGTGCGCGCGATATCACACGATGTCCCGGCGGGGACAAAACCGACCAAAGGTCGTCTTTCCGCGCGCATCAGCCCGTTCAAACACTCGTTGAAAGTCCCGTCTCCCCCCACGATGACCAAGAGGTCGGTGTTGTCCGCGGAAGCTTTTTCGGCGAGGTCCACGGCATTGCCGGGTCTTTGGGTCCGCTTTATGTTACACGTGAAACCTAACGATTCCACCCGTTCCCGCACCCGGGGGATCTCTTTTTCGGTGCGTCCGCGGCCGCTGATAGGATTATAGATGATTGTACATTTTTTCATAGGACCACCAACATTCTCTCATGCTTTCTTCCCGGGTATCGATTCCATCTGATGTTCCACGTGGAACTATGCCGGATCATTACATGGATTCCCGCATTCTATGGCAAGAGCCCGCGGTAGCGAGCTCCCTTGTCAACCTTCCAGGCTTTGGGCGGCGGTGATGATGGTCGTGTTATAGACATCTTCGGTTGAACAACCGCGCGAGAGGTCGTTGACAGGTTTATTCAATCCGGCGAGGATGGGTCCCATGGCTTCGAACTTGCCCAGCCTTTGGGTGATCTTGTAGCCGATGTTCCCCGAGTTCAAATCGGGGAAGATGAAGGTGTTCGCTTTCCCGGCCACGGGACTGTCGGGGAATTTCTTCTCCGCGACCGACGGGACGATGGCCGTATCGAACTGCATCTCACCGTCGATGGCGAGCTCGGGCGCCTTCTTTCTGGCGATGCGGACAGCTTCGGCGACTTTCTTCGTTTCGTCGGTCACCGCACTCTTGTTCGTGGAGTAGGAAAGCATGGCGACTCTCGGTTCAATACCGAACATCTTCGCCGCCCGGGCCGATTCAATGGCGAAGACCGCCAAATCCTTGGCTTCCGGTGAGGGGTTGATCGCACAATCGCCCATGATGTATTTCTCATCGTCTCTCACCATGAGAAAGTAGCCGAAGGTCAAGGACAGATGCGGTTTCGTCTTGATGATCTGCAAAGCCGGTCGCACCGTGTCGGCCGTCGAATGGGCGGCTCCGGCCACGAGACCGTCGGCATGTCCCATATAGACCATCATGGTCGCAAAATAGTTGGGACGCTTGAGGAGTTCTTCGGCTTCTTCGTAGGTGCATTTGCCGCTACGTCTTTCCACGAGCGCCTGTACGAACTCGTTGTAGTGTTCGGACGTTGCGGGGTGTATGACCCCCTCGGCCCCTTTGACCGCTTTTTCGGGGTCCCCCACGAGAATGGGTTCGATGATGCCTTCGTCCGCCAATTTGTTGGCCGCTCGGACGATTCGTTCGTCTTCGGGCTCGGGGAACACGATGCGGATGCCTTTGCCTTTGATGCGGTTCTTCAATTCGTCGATGACTTTCATGTGATCACTCCTTTATCAAGCCCCATTATAGTGGATTTTTCCCGCTTTTACAATCGGTTTCGTGTGTCGGATAGACAGTTTTCGTGTTAGAATGTAACCGGGTGAACTGACATGAAAAAAGTGAACACCGTGCTTTTCGACTTGGACGGCACACTCGTCGATTCCAACGAGATCATCATCGCAAGCTACATCCACGCGTACCGGACCCATCTTCCCGAGCGTGTTCCCCCAAGAGAGACCGTCATCGACCAGATCGGTCCCCCGTTGAAGGACACCTTCGCCAAACACACGACCGACCCCGACGCGATCCAAAAGCTCATCGAGTCCTATCTCGCCCACTACCGGGCGAACGAACATGCATATTTCCGTCTCTACGACGGCGTCCTCGATGTGCTCGGACGTCTCCATGAAAAGCGGGTGAATCTGGCGATCGTCACCAGCAAGTTCAAAGAGGCGGCCCTGCCGAGCATCAACCATTTCGGCTTGGACGAATATATCGATTGTCTGGTGTCACTCGATGATGTGGACGAACCGAAACCGTCACCCGCGGGCGTCATCAAGGCGCTCGATTGTTTCGAAGATGTCCAAGGGGCTCTATTTGTCGGCGACAATGAAAGCGACATCATCGCCGGAAAGCGAGCCGGCATCCTCACGGCCGGTGTCTGTTGGAGCATCAAGGGGGAAGCCGCCCTCGAAGCGGTGGAGCCCGATTATATGATCGAGAGGATGGAAGACATACTCGCGATCGTGAATAACGAATGAGGAGGTCACACCCATGAAGGAAGACTGTATCTTCTGCAAAATCGTCAAAGGGGACATCCCCGCGTTCAAGGTCTATGAGGACGAGCAGGTGCTTGCTTTCCTCGATATCACCCAAGGGACCCGCGGCCACACCCTGCTCGTGCCGAAGAAGCACGTCGAGAACACCTACGGACTGACCGAAGAAGATGCGGCCGCGTTGTTCAAGCGTGTTCCGAAAATCGCCCGGGGGATCAAGGAGGCGTTCGATCCGATCGGCTTGAACATCATCAACAACAACGACGAGCCCCTGCAAAGCGTCTTCCATGTCCACATCCATCTGATACCCCGTTATCCTTCCGACGGTATGGTCCTCACGACCTTGGACCGTCAGGACGAATACGGCAAAGAAGATTACGAAGCCGTCCGGAAGGCCATCAAAGAACAGCTGGACTGACTGTCGTTCCGCAAAAAAAGCGCCCGCGATTGTCCGCGGGCGCTTCTGTTTGGTATATGTTCAGACGCCGAGATGGTGGGCGATGGTCCTCACCATGGTCCCTTTGGCCCCCGTTTCGCTTTCATAGGCGGTCCCGGCGATGTCGAGATGGATCCAGGGGATGTCTTCATCCACGAACTTCTCCAAGAACGCTCCGGCGATGCTGGCGCCGGCGCCGACTCTTCCCCCGCTGTTCTTCATGTCCGCGACTTTGCTTTTCAAGTCGTTGTGATGACCTTCACACACGGGGAGTCGCCAGACTCCCTCTTTGGTCACACAGGCGGATTTCTTGAATTCCGCATAGAAATCGTCGTTGTTGGAGAAGGCTCCGGTATGGTGTTTGCCCAAGGCGCCCACGACGGCTCCCGTCAAGGTTGCGACATCGATCAGCCGGCGGGCGTTTTTCTTCTGGGCATACCAAAGAGCATCCGCGAGTGTGAGTCTTCCTTCGGCATCGGTGGAGATGATCTCGATGGTCTTCCCCGCGGCCGAGGTGATGATATCGTCGGGAACATGCGCGTCGTCACCGATCTTATTGTCGGTGGCGGCGATGGTCACACTGACATTCTTCTTGATGCCGCTGCGGACGATGGCCTCGAACGCGCCGAGCACGGTCGCCGCACCACCCATGTCCATCTTCATCGAGGGCATGCCGGTCACGGATTTGAGTGAGTATCCCCCCGTGTCATACATGATGCCCTTGCCGACAAGACCGGTCTTGTCGGTCTCTCCTTGTGCACCTTCGTATTCAAGATGGATGAGCTTGAGCGGGTCCTTGCTGCCGGCGTTAACGGCCAGAAAAGCCCCCATGCCGAGCTTCTCGCAATCCTCTTTCTCGAGGATGTCGAGTTTCACATGGTCGTATTGTTCGAACTTTTTGGCGTATTCGGCGAGCTTTTCGGCGTTCAAGTGGTTATAGGGCGTATTTACGAGGTCGCGGGTGTTGTTGACGGCCTCGCCGATGATGATGCCCCTATCGATCGCTTTTTTGTCGGCCTCTTGGGCGGTGTAGTGGATGTTTTTCTCGCCGTTCTCGTCTTTCGTGGTCGGCTTGAAGCGTTCAAACCGGTAGGCGGCCATGAGGGTCTGTTCCATGACCTCTTTCACGCTGTCGGCGGGGAAGGTGTCCACAAGAAGCAAGGCGTCGTTCTCCAGATCTCCCACGGCCTTCCTGAACGCCTTTTCTTGTTTCTTGGCGCTTTGGAACGTGTCTTTGGGGAGGATGTGGACGCTCGGTGCTTCGATGAGCCCCAGCGTGGCGACCGTTTTGTAACGTTCGCCGCCCAGTTCTTTGAGCTTGCCGTTCAATTTTTTGTCAAGCTCTTGGAACAGGGGCTTCTTTTCGTCATAGTAGATGATGAGCGACTTCTTCTCGCTCTCCGGATGGAAGTCTTGTTGCTCTTGCAAGTGCATCGAATCCCTCCTATTTTATGATATCGGTACCGATATAGGGGCGAAGCGCTTCGGGTACCACGACGCTACCGTCCTCTTGTTGATTGTTTTCGAGGATCGCGACGACCGTCCTGCCGACGGCGAGGCCCGATCCGTTCAGGGTGTGGGCATATTCCGGTTTGGCGTTCTTGTCTCTGCGGAAACGGATTCCGCCGCGACGGGCTTGGAAATCTTCGGCGTTGGAGATGCTGCCGATTTCACGATACCCGCCGTAGGACGGGACATAGACCTCGATGTCATATGTCTTCGCCATGGCGAAGCCGAGATCCCCTGAACAAATCTCGACGACGCGATAGGGCAGATCGAGTCTCTGCAGGACTTTTTCGCTGTGTCGGAGCATGTTCTCGAGTTCGTCATAAGATGTTTCCGGTGTCGTGAATTTGATGAGTTCGACCTTGTTGAACTGGTGTTGGCGGATGATGCCGCGGGTGTCTCTGCCGGCGCTGCCGATTTCCTGTCGGAAAGCCGTCGTGAAAGCGACATAGTTGATGGGAAGGTCGGCGGCCGCGAGAATCTCGTCACGGTGCATGTTGATGCCGGGGACCTCGGCCGTCGGATTGAGATAGAGTCCCCGTTCGTCGGTGAGCTTGAAGGCGTCGTCTTTGAATTTGGGGAGCTGTCCCGTCGCCGTCATCGCCGCCTCGTTCACGATGTAGGGGAGCAAGACTTCCTTGTAGCCGTGCTCTTCGGCGTGGAGATCGATCATGAAGTTGATCAGGGCGCGTTCGAGCCTGGCCCCCAACCCCTTGTAGATGACAAAGCGGCTGGCCGAGATTTTCGCCGCCCGTTCAAAATCGAGAATATCGAGGTTCCTCGCCACTTCCCAATGCGGTTTCGGCTCGAAAGTGAAGGTGGGGAGCCTACCGACTTTCCGTAACTCGACATTCTCGGTGTCGTCCTTGCCGACAGGGATCCCTTCGTGCGGCACGTTCGGAATCCGGAGCATGGTGTCTTTGATTTCTTGTTCGATACCCTTGAGCTCGTCTTCCATGTCGGTGATCCGCTGTTTGTCCTTCTCGACCTCTTCCAACAAAGGCGCGACATCCTTCCCCTCGCGCTTGTAGCTGCCGATGTTCTTGCTGATTTCGTTCCTTCTCGCCTTGAGAGCTTCGATCTCCTGCAGCAGTTCTCGGCGTCTCGCGTCTTTCTTGACGATGTCTTTCAGATGTCCGTGGTCTTCACCGCGCTTGTTCAATCGTTCGACAATATCGTCCAGGTCATCTCGCAATCTTTTCATATCAAGCATGTCATTTCCTCCTTCGTCCTTGGTATTGAAAGAAAAAACACCCGTCCCTTTGACAGGGACGAGTGTGTATCACCCGTGTTGCCACCCTAGTTGGCGCTTGCGCGCCCGCTCTAACCGGTGTAACGGCCGGGACCGGGAAGTTTTTCTTCCGCTCCGAGGTGGATTTCGCCCCGACACACTACCGGTTCCCAGCACCACCGGCTCTCTTCGAGTGCGCATGGAGGCTACTTCGCCTCATCAAAGCTTTGATACTTGGATTTTAGCAAACTCCCCCGGTGTTGTCAATCAATGTCACGGTGCTCTTTTGTCCGTTTTCGGCTTTTTGTCGTACCGATCAAGGGTGGGGTTTCATTTTTCTATGGGGGCCGTATCGAGAATCTCCGCCTCGGCCCCGTCTTCGTCCTGGGGCGGAACGATAGCGATGTTGGCGACGGTATGGGCCTCGTCGAGGCGCATGAGCCGCACTCCCTGGGTCACCCGCGAGCTGCAGGATATCTGGTTGACGGGCATCCGAATCATCGTGCCCCGGTCGGAGAAGAGGATGGCATCCTCGTCGCCCCGGACTCCGCGAAGTTTCTGCAGGGGTCCGTTCTTGTCGGTGATGTTCAATGTCTTCACACCTTTACCACCGCGGTTCTGACTTCTGTATTCGCTGATCCGTGTCCGTTTCCCGTAGCCTTTCTCCGTGACGATGAGGATCTCTTTGCGGTCCTCGTCGACCATCGCCGCCCCGACAACCGCCTCATGATCGGCGAGACGGATTCCGAGTACGCCCGTGGCGACGCGTCCCATCGGACGGACGGTCTCTTCATTGAAGCGGATGGCCTTCCCGTTCGAAGCTCCGATGATGATATCCATGTCTCCGCGGGTGAGCTTGACGTCGAGCAGCTCGTCGTCATCCCGGAGATTGATCGCCCTGATGCCCGTCGTGCGGATGTTTTGGAAATCTTCGACGGGGGTCCGTTTGACCAGTCCCCTCTTCGTGATGAAGAAGAGATACTCAGGCCGTTGGAAATCCTTGATGGGAGTCACGGCTTGCAGATGCTCCCCTTTTTCCAACTCGAGCAGGTTCACGAGGGGAAGCCCTTTCGATGTGCGTCCGAACACGGGGATCCTGTACCCTTTGATCTTGTACACGCGACCGTGGTTGGTGAAAAAGAGCAACCAATCATGGGTGGAGGTGTAGAGGATGTGCTCCACGGCGTCATCTTCATGCATCTTGATTCCCGTCATGCCTTTTCCACCGCGATGCTGGGTCCGATAGCTCTCGACCGACATGCGCTTGCAGTAGCCGGCTTGGGTGATGGTGACGATCACATCTTCGCGGGGGATGAGGTCCTCGTCCTCGAGTTCCAGATCGATCGCGAGGGAGATCTCCGTGCGTCTCTCGTCGCCGTAGCGTTCTTTCAGACTGAGAAGCTCTTCGCGGATGACCTCTCTTTGTTTGTCTTCGCTCGCGAGGATGGCCCGGAACTCTTCGATGTTCTGTTTCAGGTTTTCGAGTTCCTCGCCGATCTTCTCGCGTTCGAGTCCGGAAAGCTTCCTGAGTCGCATCTCGAGAATGGCCTGGGCTTGTTCGGCGGAGAGGCCGAACTTGTCGATGAGTTGCTGGTCGGCATCATCATAGGCATTCTTGATGACCTCGATGACGGCATCGATGTCGGCGAGGGCCTTGAGCAGGCCTTCAAGAATATGGGCGCGGGCCAAGGCCTTTTCGAGATCGTAGGTCGTCTTCTTGGTGAGAACCTCGATCTGGTGGAGAAGATAGTGCCGGATGGCGTCCTTCAGGGAGAGGACTTCGGGCTTCCCATCCACGAGGGCCAGCATGTTCACCCCGAAAGAGGTCTGCAGGGGGGTGTGCTTGTAGAGGTTGTTCAAGGTGACCTCGGCATTCACGCCCTTGCGGAGTTCGATGATGATCTTGATTCCCTCGCGGTTCGATTCGTCTCGAAGGTCGGTGATGCCTTCGATCCGCTTCTCTTTGGCGAGTTCGGCGATCTTCTCGATGAGTCTGGTCTTGTTGACCATGTAGGGGATCTCGGTCACCGTGATCGTCTGCTTACCGCTTTGGGACCCGGTGATATCCGCCCGGGCGCGCACCTTGAAAGAACCGCTGCCCGTCTCGTAAGCCTGGCGCAGGCCGGATAGACCCATGATGGTCCCCCCGGTGGGGAAATCGGGGCCCTTGATGATGCTCATGAGGTCGTCTAGCTCGATGTCGGAATCGTCCATATAGGCGAGAACGCCATCCACGACTTCATTGAGATTGTGGGGCGGGATGTTCGTCGCCATGCCGACCGCGATCCCGGTCGATCCGTTCACGAGGAGGTTGGGGAACTTCGCCGGAAGGACCGAAGGCTCTCTCTCGGTGCCGTCATAGTTCTCTTCGAACCGTACGGTGTCCTTCTTGATATCCTTCAACATCTCGACGGAGATCTTGCCCATCCTGGCCTCGGTGTAACGCATGGCCGCCGCGCCGTCACCATCGATGGAACCGAAATTACCGTGGCCGTCGACCAAAGGATAGCGATAGCTGAAAGGCTGGGACATGCGGACCATGGCGTCATAGATCGCCGTATCGCCGTGCGGGTGGTATTTACCCATGACATCCCCGACGATCCGGGCCGATTTCTTGTAGGATTTGTCCGGATGGACACCCAGTTCGTCCATGCCGTAGAGAATCCGTCTATGGACCGGTTTCATGCCGTCACGTACATCGGGGAGGGCCCGGGAGACGATGACGCTCATCGCATAGTCCATGAAGGAGTTCTTCATCTCTTGGTTGATGTTGATGTTGTTGATTTTGTCGAAATTGTTCGGCTTCATTGCATCCATGGCTATCTGCTCCTAAATATCCAGGTTCTTGACGTATTCGGCGTTCTTCTCGATGAAATCACGACGCTGGGAGACATCGTCGCCCATGAGCATGCTGAAGAGGCGGTTGGCTTCGAGGGCGTCATCCAAGGTGACTTTCAAAAGTGTGCGGTTTTCGGGGTCCATCGTCGTTTCCCAGAGTTGTTCGGGGTTCATCTCGCCGAGACCCTTGTATCTTTGGACGGATGCCCTTTTGGGCAGCGCGCGGACTTTTTCTTCCATCTCCCGCTCCGTGAATGCATAATCGATCTGTTTGCCCACTTGTATTTTGTACAGAGGCGGTTGGGCGATGTAGACATAGCCCCTCTCGATCAACGGTCGCATATGTCGGAAGAGGAACGTCAGAAGGAGGGTGCGGATATGAGCACCGTCCACATCGGCGTCCGTCATGATGACGATCTTGTGATAACGGACCAGATCGGGATTGAATTCGTCCCCGATGCCGGTGCCGAAGGCCTGGATCATGGAGATGATCTCCTTGTTGGCCACGATCTTGTCCATCCGCGCTTTTTCGACATTCAGGACCTTGCCGCGCAAGGGTAGGATCGCCTGGAATCCCGAATCGCGTCCCTGTTTGGCGCTTCCGCCGGCGGAATCCCCCTCCACGATGTAGAGTTCGGCCTTCACAGGGTCTTTCTCCCGACAATCCGCAAGCTTCGATGCGAACCCGAGTCCGTCGAGCGGACTCTTCCGCCTTGTCGCTTCCCGCGCTTTTTTGGCGGCGATCCGGGCCCGGGACGCGAGCAGAGCCTTCTCGACGATGATTTTGGCGTCATTGGGGTTCTCGAGGAGATGGCGTTCCAAACCTTCGGAAAGTGTCTGGGCCACGGCCCGGCGGACTTCGGTGTTGCCAAGTTTTGCTTTGGTCTGCCCCTCGAACTGCGGGTCGGGGTGTTTCACGCTGATGATGGCCGTCAGACCTTCCCGGGTGTCTTCGCCGAGCAGGGACTCGTCTTTGCGGAAGAGGTTCTGTTCTCGGCCGTAGTTGTTCAAGATGCGTGTCAAGGTCATCTTGAACCCTTCCTCGTGGGTCCCTCCTTCGATGTTGTGGATGTTGTTGGCGAAGGGGAAGATGTTCTGGCTGAATGAATTGTTGTATTGCAAGGCGATCTCGACGATGATGCCCTCCACCTTGTTTTCGGTATAGATGACCTCTTCATGGAGGGCTTCCTTGTTCTTGTTCAGGTATTCGACATACTCTTTGATGCCGCCGTCATAATGGTACGATACGCTCTCGCCTTCTTCCGTACGGAGATCGTTCAGTGTGAACGTGATGCCCTTGTTCAAGAAGGCCATCTGTTGGATGCGCAGTCTCAGGATTTCGAAATCATAGCTCGTCGTCTCCTGGAAGACATCGGCATCCGCCTTGAACGTGATTTTCGTTCCGGTCTTGTCCGTCGATCCCCTTTCCTGCAGGGGACATTGGGTGATTCCTCTTTCATAGCGTTGGAAATACTCGACGCCGTCGCGATGGATCTCCACTTCCAGCCACTCGCTCAAGGCATTGACGACACTGGCACCGACCCCGTGCAAACCTCCGGAGACCTTGTAGGTCTTGTCGTCGAACTTGCCTCCCGCGTGCAGCGTTGTGAGGATGGTCTCGACGGCGGGTAGGCCGCTTTTGGGGTGGATGTCGACGGGAATTCCCCTTCCGTCGTCGGTGACTTCGATGATATCGTCTTCCAGGATGTTCACATCGACAGAACTGGCATAGCCCGCCAAGGCTTCGTCGACCGCATTATCGACTATCTCCCATACCAGATGATGGAGGCCTCTGGGTCCCGTGGAGCCGATGAACATCCCCGGGCGTTTCTTGACGGCCTCCAGTCCTTCGAGAATCTGGATGTTCCGTGAATCGTAGTTACCGTAATCATTCCTGTCTTGGTCCATAGTTGTTCACTCCTTCTATTGTGCCGGCATGTATCTTGAACAATCTTCCTCGCTTCAGACTCTCCGGATGCACGGCCCCTTCGCGGGTGGTGGTGATGAACACCTGGCCGTCTTCGTCGAGAAGTCGAAGCAGTTTCTTCTGTCGTGGTTCGTCCAGTTCGCTGAAAACATCGTCGAGCAGGATGACGGGTGTGATACCCCGTTTGTCCCGTATGATTTTGAACACCGCGAGTTTGAGCGCCAAAGCCAGCATCCTGAATTGACCCTGCGAACCTTTCGTCCTGAAATCGGTTTTTCCCGCATAGAAGCCGCAATCGTCCCGGTGGGGCCCGATCGACGTTGAACCGGTCAGAATGTCGAAACCCCGTTTCCGTCGCAAGGCCTCTGCAAAACCTTCCGCATCCACGGAAGGTTCATAGCGGAGATCCACCCGGTCTTCGTTGTTCATCTCGGCATATATCGACCCGGCAAGAGCGCCGAGTTCATCGATGAACTCCCGCCGGGCGGCGATGATCTTCTTGGCGTAATGGCCAAGCTGTTCTCCCAACACTTCCAAAAGTGAATCCGGTCCCTCTCGCTTCTTGGCCAGACTCTTGAGATACTCGTTCCTCTCTTTGAGCAACTTCCGATAGCGGGCGAGATGGCGGACGTGCCGCCGATCATATTGGGAAATCCCCTGGTCAAGAAAACGGCGGCGTTCCGCCGGCGAACCTTTGACAAGCCCGATGTCTTCAGGTGCGAACATGACGACGTTCAAATGCCCTATGTGGTCGGAGAGACGAGCGTGTTCGATATCGTTCCTGCGGATCCTTTTGCCTTGTTCGGAGATGATGACTTCCAGTCGTTCACGCCTTCCGGCGAGATCACATCGTGCCTCTGCCTTGGCGAACGATTCCCCCTCCCGGATCAAGGGGGCATCGAGTGGTGTCCGGTGCGATTTGGCGAGTCCGAGGACATGGATGGCCTCGAGGATGGTCGTCTTTCCTTGGCCGTTCTCGCCGACGATGACATTCATGGAGGGGTCACATTCCATTTCGAGGTTGTGGTACAGACGGAAATTCCTCAGTGCGAGGGTCTCAATCCTGCTTGTCGACAATCTCGTATTTCCCTCCGGGATCGATTTCCACCACCGAGCCGGGATACAGTTTCCTACCGCGGCGAGTCTCTCTTTCACCGTCCACACGGACTTTGCCTTCCGCAAGGAAAACTTTGGCTTCGCCGCCGGTGCTCACATGATTGACATACTTCAAAAACTGTCCCAGCGTGATGTGTTCGGTCGTGATCGAAATCTTCTCCATCGTCGGCACACTTCCTCGTTTTCTTTCATATATACTTCTTTATATATTATATCATAAATCTAGAGAGAAAAGAAGGTCCGCCCGCCCATCAACGCAAAAAAAAACCACGATTCGTGGTTTTTTTGCTTTCTAATCGGTTTTCACGGGTAGAACGAGTTGTAACATGTCTTCGTCGTATTCGCCTGTCAGAACGAAAGGACGTATCTCTCCGGTGAACTTGACGGTGACCTCACTGGAGTTGAACACCCGCAGAGCTTCGAGGATGTATTTCGAACTGAAGGCGATCTTCAAGGGGGACCCGACAATTTCGTCCACGGGATGGACTTCTTCGAGCACCCGGCCGATCTCGGGAGAGTTCGAGGAGATCTCGACCACGTTGTCCTGGCGGACGTCGAGCTTCACGATGGCGTTCTTGCCGTCCCGGCTCGAGAGGAGGCTCGCCCGTTCGATGGCGGTGATGAGTTGTTCTTTATTGAACTTGATTTGCACGGGATATTCCTCGGGGATGAGTTTCCCGGTCTCGGGGTAGCTCCCTTCGAGGAGTCTCGACAGGAAGAGCACGTTGTCGTATTCGAACAGGACACGGTTCTGGTCGAAGTGTATCCTGACATTCTCTTGGTTGTTTTCGAGGATCTTCATGAGTTCTTCCAAGCTTTTTCCCGGGATGATGACATTCATGGGGTCGTAGGTGTTCTCGAGCCGGATTTTCTTTTGGCTCAGTCGATAACTGTCGGTGGCGACACCTGTCAGTTGTTCGCCGTCTATGGTGAAGTTCACACCGGTGAGGATGGGTCTGTTTTCAATGGTCGATGTGGCGAAAGCCGTCTGCCGGATGATGGTCTTCAATGTCCGGACGTTGACCTCTATGACATCCGTCTGTTTCTTGAAAACGATGTTGGGATAGTCCTCGAGATCGAGGAGATTGAGGGTGATGTCGGAATGGTCGGCTTCGATGCGGAGAAGGTTGTCTTCCCCTTCCGTGAGAGACACCATTTGTCCGTCGAGTTTTCTCACGATCTCGATGAAGTACTTACCGGGAACAAGAACGGAGCCTTCTTTTTCCACCTCGAGTCCGTTTCCTTCCATCAAGACTTTGATGGATATGTCGGAATTGCTGGTGGTGATGGCGAGGGAGCTCCCTTCAACATCGATCTTGATTCCTTGCAAAGCCGGATTGGGCGTTTTGCTGGAGAGAGCTTTTTGAGCGATAAGCAGATGATAGAGCAATCTGTCCTTGTTCACTTTGATGTGCATGTCCTCACCTCGGTTTCATTCATTCATTGTTTTCTTTTTTTGTTATTGGTTATTGGTGTCTTGTGGAAATGGGGAAATCTCTCCATTTCATATCTATTATACCACAAAAGGAGCTATCCATGTGGGGATTTTCAAGAGTTTTCTCCACACTTGTGTTTGAGTTTTTCAACATCATTCTTCACATTGTGATCCAGTTGGATTTCATTGTTGACTTTTTCGATGGAATGCATGACGGTGGAGTGGTCACGGTTGCTGAAATATGTGCCGATTCGCTTGTAGGGAAGGTCATAGAGTTCTTTGATGAGATGCATGGCGATCTGTCGGGGGTATACGTATTGACGGGACCTCTTTTTGGAAATGAGGTCGTTCGTCGAGATGCTGTAGTAATCGCTGACGACCGAAAGAAGGTTGCGGATCTTGTTGCGGAGGAAGTCGTGTTCGCCGCGGCGGGGACGGACGAGATTCTCGAGGGCGATTTCCGCATTTTTCACGGTGAAATCGTAATCGAATGCGGTACAATAGAAAAGGACGCGTTTCAATGCGCCTTCAAGCTCGCGGACATTGTTGTCGAACACGCTGGCGATATATTCCAAGACTTTGTCGGGGATCATGTCGGTCTCGCTCGTCTCGGCGAGGAGCTTCTTCTCCAGGATTTTGATGCGATGGTCCAGGTCGGGCCGGTTGATATCGACGGTGACTCCCCAAGAAAAGCGGGACGTCAAACGGTTCATGATATCTTGGAGGTCGCTCGCTTTGCGGTCCGAAGTGATCACGATCTGCTTTTGTTGGTTGTGGAGCTGCTCGAAGAGTTTGAAGAACTCCTCTTGGGATTTCTCTTTCTTGGCGAGGAATTGGATGTCGTCGACAAGAAGGACGTCGACGGCGCGATAGATGTTGTTGAATTCGCTGTATTTCTTTTTGCTCGCATAACGGACGTAGTCTTCGACGAACTGGTCGGCCTTGACATAGAGGACCCTCTTGTTGATGTCGCCCTCCAGGATATAGTTGCCGATGCATTGCATGAGATGGGTCTTGCCGAGCCCCACATCGCCGAAAATGTAAAGGGGATTGGCGACAATCCCGGGTTGGTCGGCAATCTTGATCGCCGAAGTATAGGCCAAGCGGTTGGAATGACCCACGACGAAATTGCTGAACGTGTAGGAAGGGTTCAAGTTTGCGTTCAGGTGGGCCTCCTCGTATTCTTTGTGATCGGGAACATTGACCCCGAAAGTCTTCTCGTTGCTCATATCCTTTTCGGCTTGGTCTTTGGTGATGAGACGGTATTCATAACGCTCATCGACATAGTTCTCCAAAAGACGGTTCATCTTTTGTAGATAGACGAGCTCAATCCGCTTTTTTATGAACTCGTTGTCGACCATGAGATAGACGTAATTGTTCTTCACCTTGTAGACGGAGTCGACAGACGCGAAGATCTCTTCAAAAGTGCTGTCTTCGAGCTGCATCTCGAGCTGGCCTTTGATTTCGTGCCATATGTCGATGTGTTCGTTCATGATTTCACCTCCCGGGGAATTCTATTCTAGCACAACACAATGACAAAAAAAACAAGAATTTATCAACGAAAAATGTGGAAAACTTATCTTTCCACTGTCTTTCCACACACGGGTCTCGACACTTACCAAAGCCAAACAAAGGCAAAAAACACACTTTCCACTTTTCCACATCGGGGAGGTATCCCCGTTTCCACTTTTCCACACACCTCATTGCGGAAACACGAACTCCACGCTGTTTTCGACTGTGGAAAACTTCTTTGGAATAATTCCAAAGACAAGGAATTCCCATTATTAGTTGACAGAGAAAGGCGGATTGTATATAATCTATAAACGCGCGGTTTCGCCGCAGTGTTGGAGGTGTTACCCATGAAAAGGACTTATCAGCCCAACCGGAAAAAGAAAGCACGGAAGCACGGCTTTCGTAAACGCATGTCCTCGCCCGCGGGGCGAAGAGTGCTTGCGCGTAGACGTTTGAAGAAACGCAGCCGTCTGTCGCCCTGACAATCACATACGTAGAAACGAATCTTTACGACCTGTGAACACCTGAAAAGATTTATTTCAGGTGTTTTTCATTGAAACACCGAGACAGCACGAACGACCGGAGGTGGACGGGTGAAAAAAAAGTTCCGTATCAAGAAACCTGACGAGATCAAAGAACTCCTTGAGGCGGGGAATGTGAGAAGGAACGCCTATTTCAGCGTCTACAAGGGGGCGGGGAAGAAAGGACATTTTCGTTACGCGATCAGTGTCCCCCAAAAATTCGGCAAAGCTGTGCGGCGCAATAAAGTCAAGCGCCAAATCCGCATGATCATCAAGGATCTGGACATCCATGAGAACATCGACCTCTTTGTCATCGTCCATGCCCGGTCTGCGAAACTGCGGTTTGAAGAATTGGAAAGAGAACTCGTGAAATTGGTGAAAAAGCACCGAATCAAACTCAACAACCGAGAGGTGAGAAGATGAGACATAAGACCATTGTGAAGACGCTCATGCTCCTGCTGGTCATCGGCAGCATGTTTCTCTTGAGCGGATGTAACACCGAACACTACACAAGACCCATCGATTACGTCGGTGAGGAGACGACCTACGCCGACGGACTCTTCGACGGTGTCGGCGACCACGAGTGGACATACCGGAGCGCGATCCGGGACACCGATCGGGCCCGGCTCGGAGAGAACGGACACATCAGGGTCACGTTGGACAAAGGAATCGACGAGCTCGAGATCGAGTTCACCAGACATGAGTTCGATACACTCGTCGCCATCGAGGTCCTTCTCGACGACAATCTCGTCGGGGAGATGGAATATGACGGCCCTGCGAGGGAGCTACACACACTGACCCTCTCGGACCTGGAAATCTCGGGGACCGTCACCCTCAGGATCCAAAGGGCCGAAGGACAACCGCTCATCCAGTCCGTGACCTGGACCGAACATGACGACGATCCCGCCACCTACACCCAGACTTTCACGGATTTCACCGACGAGACCGGCGACATCAGCGGTTTCGGCTGGGTTCAATGGATCGTCAGGCAACTCGCGGACATCATCTACAACATCAGCCGGACGCTCGGAGGGTTCTACATCGTGGGGTTGCTCATCATGACCCTCATCATCCGGATTGTCGGGTGGCCGATCTATTCCAAGACCACCGCCATGAGTGCGAACTTGGCGATCGCACAGCCGGAGATCGAGAAACTCAAAGAGAAATACCAGGACAAAAAGGACCAAGCGAGCCAACAGAAGTTTCAACAGGAGCAGCTCCAGCTCTATCGAAAATACAACATCAACCCGTTGGGCTGCCTCTTCCCCTTCTTACAGATGCCGATCTTCATCGCGATGTATCAGGTGGTGCGAAGGCTGCCTCTGACCGAACGCTATCAAGATTTGAACTACAGGTTCCTGTGGTTCGATTTCCAAGCGGAACCCGACGGGTTCGGACTCGTCGAGAACTGGCAGTTCTTCCTCCTCGCGGGCATTGTCGGTGTCACCATGTTCCTCTATCAACGGTACGCCCAGAAGCGTCCCGAATACATGCGGAACAAGAAATACGAGACCGCCCAGCAGCAACAGACCCAAAAGACGATGAAGTACATGATGTATTTCATGGTCATCATGCTGACGGCGATCGCGTTCACGAACCTGGGCATCGCCTTCTACTGGATCATCGGTAACCTCTTCCAGTTCGTCCAGACTTATGTGAACCGCAAACGGACGTACCAGAAATTCTTTGCGAACAAAGAAAGCGCGTGAGGGTGAGTTACATGAACAAAGTCACATTCGAGGCAAAAACACTCGATGAAGCGAAGGAGATCGCCGAAGAGAGACTCCGTGTCAACCGTCGTCACATCAAATTCGAGACCAAGCAGATCAAAGGCCTTTTGGGCATAAGGAAAGGCTATGAGGTCGAAGCATCGATCGATACGGACCCCGTCGAGCTCGGCCGGGAGACCCTGGCCACCCTTTTCGCCGATATGCGCATCAAGGCCGAGATCCAAGTCGAACAGCCCGCCGAGGGGGAGGTCGTCTATGATTGTGACACGGACGCCAACCCCGTGCTCATCGGTAAGAACGGCAAGACTCTCGAAGGGATCCAGGCATATCTCAGGAACCTGTTGAATGTCTACACCGAGAAATATCTTCTTGTTGTCGTCGATATCGGCGGGTACAGGAAAAACCGCAAGAAGAAGCTGGAGATTCTCGCCACCCAGACGGCGAAGGAAGTCGCACGAACGAAGACCGAAGTCAAGCTGAGCCCGATGAACGCCTACGAAAGGCGCATCATCCACACCAAGCTTGCCGACTGGAACGACGTCTACACCAAATCCGAGGGCGAAAAGGACAAACGCCACCTCGTCATCAAGCCGAAGAAAAAATGAGACTCGTCGCAGGGCTCGGCAATCCCGGCAGGAAATATGCACGGACCCGCCATAACATCGGATTTCTCTGTCTGGAGGCCTTTGCATCCAAGAAGGGTCTCGCTTTCAAGCACCAGAAGAAAATCAAGGGTAGCATCGCCCGCCACAAAGACACGCTCCTCTTGAAACCCACGACCTACATGAACCTCTCGGGAGAGAGTGTGAAAGCGGCGTTGGACTATTATCGGATCCCCCTCACCGAACTCGTCGTCATCCATGACGACCTCGATCTCGGAGTGGGAAGGCTCCGCTTGCGGGAAAAAGGGGGGACGGGAGGCCACAAGGGGCTTTCGTCCATCCTCGCCCATCTCGGCGAAGATACCTTCAAACGCATCCGGTTCGGTATCGGCGACAGCGGCCGCCTCGATGCGAGCGATTACGTCCTCTCCCGGTTTGTCGAGGAAGAGGGGGATACGGTCATCGAGAGCATCCGTGAAGTCACGGAGATCATCGAGGCCCTCGCCGACGACGAAGATTTCACCACGCTCATGAACAGACACAATGTACGCGCAAATGAACATGACGAGAACGACGATTGAGAAGCGGACACGAAAGTTTGACTTGATCACGGGCGTCCCCCGCCGGACGTCCGCTCGTCTGCGTGGAGGTTCTGCATGAATAGACTGCTCTCGTTGTTGGAAGACACGGAGGTTCTCCGTAGTTTTTCCGAAGCGCTGAAGACGAAACGAACCATCGAAATCACCAACACCACGGAAGCGTTCGCCGTGTTTTTCGTCATCGCCTTGCATCACATGACCGAACGGGACATCCTCGTCGTCAACCACAACCTCTATCATGCCCAAAAGACCTATGACAGCCTCACCACCTTGCTTGATACGGAGGTGGGCTTCTTTCCGCAAGATGAATTTCTGACCACCGAGATGCTCGCGATGAGCGAGGATCTGAAATTCCAGCGGCTAGAGACGGTGAGGAACCTCTTCGGAAAGAACAAGCGGCTCATCGTGACACACACCACCGGCCTCGTGAAACAACTTCTTCCCCGCCAGCGTTTCGAAGATGTGTATGCGACCTTCAAGGTCGGGGACGATGTCGATTTCGAGACGTTCTTCGCAAGACTCGTCGAACTCGGCTATCAAGCCACACCGACAGTGGAGAAGGTGGGGGAGTTCGCTCATCGGGGCAGTATCGTCGACATCTATCTTCCCGATCACGACCAACCGGTGCGCATCGATTTTTTCGACACGGAGATCGACTCGCTCCGGCATTTCGATGTCAAGACCCAACGCTCCCAAGAGAGGATCGACTCCTTCACCCTGACGCCGCGGGACGAGTTTTTCTATACGGCCGAAGATTTCGCCGTCATCGAGAACAACGTCCGCCGCAAATTTGAACGGGAGGATTTCTCCGCGGAGACGAAAAACAGGGTCAACGAAGAATTGGAAGCCTTGGAGAACCATGAGAAGAAAGACCAGTTGGGTCGCTATATGGCTTTTATGGATGAAGAGCCGGAAACCATCGCCGACTATCTGGACGACCCTTTGCTTGTGACCATCGACCATGAACGGATCAAGAGCGCCTACGCCCACATCCGGGACGATCTCGCCGAATGGATGATGGAGGCGGGCGACTATCCCCGACTGGGATTCTCTTTCCTCAAGGATCC
Source organism: Mollicutes bacterium (assembly GCA_003552275.1). Taxonomy (GTDB): domain Bacteria; phylum Bacillota_I; class Bacilli_A; order Izemoplasmatales; family Izemoplasmataceae; genus T1SED10-81. The sequence continues at coordinate 1,854 of PUKL01000146.1, read as the reverse complement.
CGACAGGATCACCTACGATAAACGGATCGCCCTGAATCCCCTGCCGATGGAGGAGGCTTCTTCCGTACGCATTCCTTTGCGTGTCAAAGAAGGAATCCGCTACAACAACAACATCCACATGTTCATGAAGGACCTCAAGCGTTACGAAGGGCATGTGACCGTCCTCGTGACCCTCAGCGACGAGAAACGCCTCGACCGGCTCGCCGGTCTGCTCGAGGGGAAGGTCCCCTATCAAATCTTGGGAAGCTCCGATGAACCGTTCAAGAAGAAAGTGAACCTCGTCGTCCGGGAGAACCCCCTCTCGTTCGAATGGTTCGACGCCTCTTTCGTTCTTGTTTCGGACACCGACATCTTCAAGGAGGTCTCACCGAAGACGGCCAAACGCCGCCGACGGGTGTTCAAGGATACAGAAAGGGTCCCCACGGCCGAGTCCCTGCAAAAAGGCGACTACATCGTCCACTACGACCACGGGATCGGCAGATTCCTCGGCATCGAGACCATGGAGGTGCAGGACAAGACGAACGACTATATCGTCATCGCCTACAAGGGGGACGACAAACTCTACATCCCCGTCGAGAGCATTCATCTCATCCAGCGTTTCGTGGCCGGGGAAGGGACGGTCCCCAAACTCAACAAGCTCGGCAGCACCGAATGGGCGAAAACGAAACGTCGGGTCCGCAAGAAGGCCGCCGACATCGCCGCGGGCCTCATCGAGCTCTATGCGGCGAGAAAGCGCGTGAAGGGACACGCTTTCAGCGAAGACACGGATCTGATGACGGACTTCGAAGCGGAGTTTCAGTACGAAGAGACCGATGATCAAAAGAAAGCGATCGAAGCCGTGAAAGCCGACATGGAAAGCGAGACGCCGATGGACAGGCTCATCTGCGGCGATGTCGGCTACGGCAAGACGGAAGTGGCCCTCCGGGCCGCCTTCAAAGCCGTCCTCGACAACAAGCAGGCCGTCTATCTCGCCCCCACGACCGTCCTTTCAAGACAGCACTATTACACCTTCAAGGACCGACTCGAGGCCCACGGGGTGAAAGTGGCCCTTTTGAATCGTTTTGTCAGAAGGAAAAGACAGAAAGAGTTCATCAAGGGGATCGAGGAAGGCACGGTCGATGTCATCATCGGCACCCACCGATTGCTTTCGAAAGACATACGCTATAAAGACCTCGGCCTGCTCATCGTCGACGAAGAACAACGATTCGGCGTCGAACACAAGGAGAGGATCAAACAACTGAAATTGGACATCGACGTTTTGTCGTTGTCGGCGACACCGATTCCGAGAACTCTGCAGATGGCGATGACCGACGTCAAACAGATGAGTGTCATCGAGACCCCGCCCAAGGACCGTTTCCCCGTACAGACCTATGTCCTGAGGCGGAACGACCACGTCATCAAAGACGCCATCGAACGCGAACTGGGAAGGGAAGGACAGGTCTTCTACCTCCACAACCGCATCGAGACGATCGACGAGGTGGCCCACAACTTGCGCCGGCTTGTCCCCGACGCCCGCATCGGGGTCGCTCACGGTCAGATGGAGAGGTTCAAGCTCGAAAACGTGATGCGAGGCTTTCTCGACCATCATTTCGACGTGCTCGTCTCCACGACCATCATCGAGACCGGTCTGGACATCCCCAATGCCAACACGTTGATCGTCCATGACGCCGACCGGCTCGGTCTGGCCCAACTCTATCAGATCCGCGGACGTGTCGGCCGAAGCAACCGCATCGCCTACAGCTATCTCATGTACGACAAGGAGAAGAAACTCAACGAGGAGGCGGCCAAACGCTTACAGGCCATCAAGGAGTTCACCGAACTCGGCAGCGGCTACAAGATCGCCCAGAGGGATTT
>PUKL01000018.1 GCA_003552275.1 Mollicutes bacterium | reverse complement strand
TGCGTGATCACTGTTTCTCCAAAAGCATGACGGTCTCGATGTGACTGGTTTGGGGGAACATGTCGACGGGGACGGCCTCTTTGACTTCATACCCCGCCCCGGAGAGGATGTTCGCATCCCTGGCGAGTGTGGACACGTTGCACGACACATAGACGATCCGGGGGATCTCCATCGCCATGACCGCCTGCAGAAAGGCTTTTTCACAACCCTTTCTCGGCGGGTCGACGATGAGGGTGTCGATTCGTTCATGTTCGAGCTTCTGGATGACCTCGGCGGCATCGCCTTGTAAGAACTCGACATTGTCGATGTCGTTTTCGTCAGCGTTCTCCTGCGCATTCTTGACTGCTTCCTTCACACTCTCGATACCGATGACACGGCCGGCCCGTTGGGCGAAGGGAAGAGTCATCGTCCCCACACCGCAATAAGCGTCGACCACCACATCCTCGGGTCCCGGTTTGGCCAAGCGCATGGCCTCTTTGTAGAGACGGGCGGTCTGGAGGGGATTCACCTGGTAGAAGGATTTGTGGGCGATCCGGTATTCGAATCCCGACAGTCGGTCGCGGAGGAGGTCCTTGCCGTATATAGTGCGACTTTTTCCTTCAATGAGGGAGCCCGCGTTCTTGGCGTTCACGTTCTTCACGATGGAGACGATGTTCGGGAATCGCTTCAAAAGACCTTCGACGAGTTCGTCCTTATAGGGGAGACGGCTCTCGGCCAGCACGAGAGTGAGCGCGATTTCGTCATAAGCCAAGCTTTGTCTGAGCATCACCGCCCGGACACACCCGTCCTGGGTTTCTTCGTCATAGACGGAGATGCCCCGGTTTTGGAAATGGCCTTTCAGGTAACGCACGATCTCCGAGAAACTCTTCGGGATGATATGACAACGTTTCAAATCGACAACCTCGCGGGTGCGATTCTTGTAGAAACCCGCCATGACCCTCCCCTTGCGCTTTTCAAAGGGGATGATCGCCTTGTTCCGGTAATAGAAGGGATTCTCCATGCCGATGGTCCTTTGGATTTGCGGTTCCACATGGGCGATCTTCCGCAACGTCTCTTTGACCCGGTGCCGTTTGAACGAGAGCTGCATCTCGTAGCTCATGTGCATGGTGTCGCATCCGCCGCAAGTGGAAAAATGCTCGCAGATGGGGATCTTCCGGAAGGGGGATTCCTCCTTGATTTCGACCAAACGACCGAATGCGAAATTCTTGTTGACCTTGACCACCCGGATCAACGCTTTTTCACCCTTCAAGGCATCTTTGACAAAAACGGGGAACCCGTCGATCTTACAGACGCCCTTGGCATCATGGGTCATGTCGACGAATTCGACCTCATGGACATCGTTCTTCTGCAACAAGACTTTCATCCCCTTCCCCGTTCTTCATTTCAAACGGTATTTCTTCGCCAATCCCTTAGTCGAGGTCTCGCGGTATCCTTTCGGAAGATCGCGACCGGTCTCGTGCATGGTCTCCACCACGAGGTCGAAAGAGATCTTTCGGAAAGCGCTCGAGAAATAGGCGATATTGCTCGCATCCATGGCCCGGAGGGCCGCGACCGCATTGCGTTCTATGCAGGGTATCTGCACATAGCCGAGGACGGGATCGCACGTCAAGCCGAGATGATGCTCCATGGCGACCTCGGCCGCATATTCGATGGTGTCCATATCGGCATCCCGCAAGAACGCATGCATGGCGGCGGCCATGCTGCAGGCGGTGCCGATTTCGGCTTGACATCCGGCTTCGGCGCCGCTGATGGATGCGTTGTGTTTGACGATGTTGCCGATGATGCCACCGACGGCGAGGGCATCGATGAGGGCTTGTCTTTGTAAATCGTGCTTATCTCTCATGAAACGCAAAACCGCAGGCAAGACACCGCTCGCACCGCATGTCGGTGCCGTCACGACCGTGCCGCCACTCGCATTCGTCTCACTCACCGCGAAAGCGTAAGCGCTGACGATACGGGTGAGGCCGACCTCATCGGGCTCATCGGTCGGTTTCATCCGATACAAGGTCCCCGCTTTACGGCGCAGTCCCAGGTCACCGGGAAGCACCCCTTCGGCGTCGATGCCTTCCCGGATGGATGTGTCCATGGCATCGAGGACGCGGGCAAGATGATCATCAAGTCCGTCGGGCTCGAACCGCCGCACATAGGCCGGAAGGTCGATCCCTTCCTTTCGGCAATAATCCGCCACATCCTTGAATGATGCGTGCGGATAGACATCCAAGGGTCTATCATCATCCTCGTTCTCGATGCGGATGGACCCGCCACCGATGCTGTAGGCACGCATACGGGCCTTGATCTTCCCCCTCTCATCGAGAGCGAAGAGGTCGAGGGTGTTCGGATGCTCGTCGACGAAATCCCCGGAAAAGACGATCTCCGCATCCGGTAGGGTCTCGGCGAGAACCTTGTCGGTGAGATGCCCTCTTCCCGTGAGGCCCAACGAACCATACAAGATGACACGATAACGCGGTGCCGGGTGTCTTTGCATGAAAATCTTCGCGGCCCGCTCCGGGCCGATGGTGTGCGAACTCGACGGCCCTTTGCCGATCTTGTACAAGTCACGCAACGATTTCATACAACCTCCAGGAAATATTCATCTATTCCCATTATACCACAAACGACATTTGCCGCCGCTTGGGCGGGACGTCACAAAAAATCCCGGCCCTCCGGGGGCCGGGATTCGTTGCATTCTTCGGTCAAAACTCCATTTTTACATCTTGGGTCTTCGCGGGTTCCGCTTCGAAGAACGGATACTTCTGCATGTTGATCTTAGCGGCGACGATGCTCACGGGGAACGTGACGATCCGCGAGTTCAAACGGGAGACATTGGCATTGAACATCCGGCGCGAAGCCTGGAGATGTTCTTCGACATCGGCAATGCTCCGTTGCAGGTTGGTGAAGACCTTCTCCGCTTTCAGATCGGGATAGTTCTCCACGACGACATTGATGTCCGATTGGACCTGGTTCATCTTTTCCATGAACTCTTCTTTTTGTTTCACGGTGAGTTCGTCCGGCATGTTCTGACGCCATTTGACGACATTTTCAAACGTCTTGGCTTCGTGTTTGGTATAGCCTTTGACGGTTTCGACCATCTTCGAAAGAGTGTCGAAACGCTTCGTCAGAGCGACATCGATTCCCGATTCGGCTTCTTTGACCTTGACCTTGAGTTGTCTGAGGTTGTTCATGGTCGCGATGTACCAAATCAACACGACCAATAACAAAACACCAATGACAATTAGAGCGATGAGCCATCCTTGCATGTTTTCAATCCTCCTTGAATATTTTCCGGTTCAGTTTCAGTTCGTCCACGAGATTGTGGATCAAGCCCACATCCTCACGGAATTTTTCCAATAGCTTTTCGTCGAGACGGCGGAAGGGACGTACGGAAAACGTCGGCTTCCCGGTGTGGATCGCAAAGTAGAGTTTGTTGTCGATGAAGGAGAAACCGAGGTTCCCCGGGTGGTTCTTCTCGATTTTCATCAGGGATTCCATGAAATGGGGTGTGAGGATGTAGAACGCCGTATGTTCCCGGGTGGCGAGGGTCCGGAACTTCTTGTTGAAATCGACGGATTCGAACTCGACTTTTTGGTATTTACGGCGGGTCTGGGGTTTGTATCGTTCGAGGACCAGGACGTGGCCGTCGAAATCCTTGTTGAAGTCGAAATGGAAGACCCGGCCGTGGAAATAGGTGACATACTTCTTGCGGCGGCGTATTTTTCCATCCTTGTCCCGATAGGTCTCATACTCGATCCGCTGCAACTTGACGTCGCTCGATACAAAGTCGACACCGTCGATCTTGCCCCGGAAGAAATCATAACTGTAGAACCGGTCCGCCCTCTCGATGAACTCCGTGTTGTAGACATCCGCGGGGTCGAGCCCCTGGATCTTGCCGAAACCCTTTTTGGGGACGAATTCGCCCTCTTCGACCAATCCGGAAAGATAGTCCTTGAGGAACTCGTGCTTGAAATTGGTCTCGAACCGCTGGAATAGCGCAAAACCGAGCACAAAGACCAGCACGGCGAAAATGATGAGGACGACACCGACGGTGACCGCCCATTCTCCGAGCGCTTCGGTGGTTCCCAGAACGGCCGCCAATATGCCGAATCCCAAAAACGGAAGCCCGAGAAGAATGATGCGTTCAGCCCGCTTCTTTTTGGCTTGGTGCTCTTGCAGGCCTTCTTTCAATAACACCCTCTCCTTTGGTGCGGATTCACACCGTCTATGTACCGTATTATATCACAGCATTTCCCACAAATGACAACAAAAAGAGAGAAGTGTCCGCACACTTCTCTCTTAGAAGAGAAAGTGGATTATTCGACATAGACTTTGACGATGTCGCCGTCGCTCGATTCGATATCGACCAGTTCACCGACTTGTCCGCTTTCGAGAAGGGCGTAGATGTCTTCGAAATCGATGCCGGCTTCTTCGAAGGCCTTGCCGGGCAGACCTTTCCGACTGACGATGCCGCCACCCTTTCCGAGGAACAGTTTCGCGAGTTTCAAGGGTACCTTGATGTCCACTTTGTCGCCGTCGGAGCTTCTGATGTGGACCCGGAGAAGGTTCGCGGCGGCTTTTCGTGCACCACCTTCGGTCTTTTGAGGAACCGCCGTCTCTTTTTCGGCTGTGAGTTCCTTTTTCACTTCGTCGACGGTGGTTTCCTCATTTTCGAGTTTCTGGAGCCATTCGATCGGGTTTTTCATGGGTCTCACCTTCCTATGTTTTTTTTGGTCGTCTTCAATCTGTCAGTGAACGATTGTGCATCATGTGACGTTCTTCGATTTCTCTCACTCGTTGTTGATGGTTGTCCTTCATGCTCTCTGTGACGAGGGGGATCACGAACATTGTCATCTTCCCTTTCTTTCGAGGGATTTCGTTCTATGTTCGTAGTCCTGCATGACTCTTTGGACTTTGATGTCGTGATTCATCTTCATCATTTCGTGCGTCATAGGGGTCGCATTCATCATTGTTTTCACACCTTTCATGTCTTTTAGCGGTTCAAGGATGTACGTTCGTGCCGTTTGACGATCTCTTTGATTCGAAGTTTGTGATTTTCTTTCATCACTTCGTGGACGAGGAGGTTTTCCATTGTTTATTCCACCCTTCTTCTTTTTCTTTGAAGCTACGTTCCATGAGGCACAATCGTTCACTGACAGACCGAATGACTTGGGAGATGTTTCCTTGCTTTTTTGTTTTGGTTCTTGCTGATGATCATTTGCAGAGCGGGGATTGTTCATAGGATTTGAGGATCTTTTGGACTTTGACTTCATGGTTGGCGTTCATCACGTCGATGGTGTAGGTGGGTGCGAACATTCCATTCACTTCCTTTCTCGAATTTTCGGGCCGGTTGTTCTTTGGGTTTGTTAACGGTTGATTTTGCGGATGTCTTTTTCCAGACGGTCGAGATATTGGCGGTCTCTTGTTTCTGTGAAGAGTGTGTAGCTGATTTCTCTAATCATTTTCTTTACCCCTTTAGTTTTTTATTTTTTGTGTTGATTTTTTTGATGTTGTAATTGATTTCCTTTAACTTCACCTTCATTTTACATAGGCTTTCATGGTTTGTCAATACTTTTTTAAATTTTTTTAATGTTTTTATTAAATATGTTAATTTTGGTATTCATTATGTTCATTTTATATAAGTACATCCCTGGTATTGAAAGAATGAATGCCTCCGGTTGCGGCAAAAAAAAGACGCCCCTCGCAAGGACGTCCGTCGGAAGTGACATATTGCTTTGCACCGCTCGATCAATGCAGATTGCGCTCGAAATACCCATACAACAACACCGCCAACACAAGCGGATACACGATGCCGATACCTAGATACCCCACGGGATGCAGGTTATGGGCGTGTTCGAGAAGACCCGCATCCACAAGCAGTCCTTTCGTGGGCCAAAAGAGCGGCCATATCCCGAGAAAGTACTGTCTGAAATCCTGTAAGGGCTCCAGCGCGATGATCGCGGGCAAGATGGCGACCACGCCGAAGACTTTCATGTAGGCGAACCCTTCGATCTTGTTTTTGGAGACGGCGGCCAGGAAGAAGGCGAAGACCGGGGTGAAGGCCGCGGCGACGAGGGCGAAGACCAAGATGTCCAGGGCCGAGAAGTGGTCCCAGAGATTGACACCGTGGAAGGTGTAGCCGTCACCCGATAGATGTTTGACCCCAAAAAGCGTCCAAAAGGCGGCATTCGCCGTGAGAACATAGACATAGCCGGTCTTGAAGAGGACATAGCCGCGAAGAGAGAGCGGTGTGACCCGGATGGTGTCGAGGGTGTTTTCGTCCTTGTGGTCCAGAAGGCTGAATCCGAGAAGCGCCGAGCCGACGAAGGGGGCCACCGCGGCGAAGATGATGATGACGATGAGACTCGCCATCTCCTGACCCGCGGCCGTCTCGCCATAGTTGTCGATGAGGCGGGGGATGAGGAAGGAGCCGACAATCAGCATGAAAAGCGGATAGATGAGCAGGATGAGGGTCATCTTCTCTCTGACGATCGTTTTCAGTTCATAGACGAGGAGTCTTGCATACTTGTTCATACCATCACTCCTTGATGGCCGTTTCTATATATTTCGGATAGACGAAAAAACGCATGAGCACGATGGAGAGGAAAGAAAGATAGACGACACCGATGATCGTGAGTGTCCCGATTCCTTCGGCACCGAAAGAGAAATCGATCATGAGCATCGCCGCATGCGAGGGGCTCACGATGAGCAATGTCTCCCACCCCCCGCCGATCATGTCGATGGCGTAAAAGATGGAAGGAAAGGCGAAGATGAACATATAGAGCATGAGCATGGCGATCATCGAGGTGAAGTCCCTGACGTGCATGCTGACGAGATAGCCGATGACGGCGTGTGCGACGGCGATGAGGATGACAAACGGGATGAGCGCGAAGAAGTTGATCGAGGCATCGAAAAGGAAATGGCCCGCCAGCGCGATGAGGACGGTCGACTGCAGGGCGATGTAGACGGCGCTCACGATTTTCGAGGCGATGATCGCCGGGGTGGAGACGGGGGTGACCATGAGGGTCTTCAAGGTGTTCTCCTGTCTTTCGTAGAAGAGACCGGCGCCGATGAGAAGCATCGTCATCATCGAGACATCCATGAAGATGAAGAGCGGGATGAACGCACCGGCTTCGTTCCGGCCGATCAAGAAGAGGACGGCTAGCCAAAGCACGGTGACCCCTAAAGACACCTGGATGATGTTGTATTTGGCGAGCCGCTTGAATTCGTCCTGCATGAGGATGCCGAACTTATTCATGGGATATTTCCTCCCCCGTCACCTTGATGAAGATCTCGTCGAGGGAGGTCTCGCCGCTATGGATGGTCTCGACAGAACCATCTTTGAGTATCTCCAAGAACTCCGGATTGTCCCCGATACCGTCCAGCGGAAAGACCTTGTCTTTCGTTCTTCCGTTCTCATGGTATTCCACGCGGACCTCCCGCCGGCCGTGCTTGATCTTCAACTCGCGCGGCGTGGAGATCTCCCGGATGACGCCCTGCGTGATGAAAGCGACACGGTCGCAGAGTTCCTCGACATCGTTCATGAGATGGGTGGAGAGGATCACGGTGCCGCCCCTTTCTTTGAACTCCCACACGAGGTCCTTGATGATGCGGGCGTTGGCCGGGTCGAGTCCGTTCGTCGGCTCGTCGAGAAAGAGGACCTCGGGATCGTTCAAAAGCGCCCTGACAAAGTTCAATCTCACTTTCATGCCTTTGGAGAACTCCCCGACGAGACGGTTCTTGTCTTCGCCGAGGCCGACTCTTTCCATGAGCGAACTGTAGTCGATGTTCTTCTGATAGAGGCGTTTGAAAAAATCCATGTTCTCGACGGCGGTGAGTTTGGAAAAATGCACGGGGAGCTCGAAACCGACACCGATGTCCTCATAGAAGCCGTCACCGTACTCGCGGAGATTCTTGCCGCGGTAACGGACAAGACCCCCGTAATCCTTGAGCAGGCGGGTGAGGATCTTCTGGGTGGTGGATTTTCCCGCCCCCGAAGGGCCGAGAAGTCCGAAGACCTCCCCTTTCTCGACACGGAAACTCACGTCCTTCAAAGCCTGCACACCGTTCTTGGGATAGGTGAAAGCCAGATTCTTCACTTCGAAGATGGTCTCTGCCATGATGACCTCCTCATTCAATGGTTGTCGAATCTATCAATCTATTGCCTGAATCATAGTGTCGATTTGATTTCGATGATGAGATCGCGTATCTCGGCCGCGCGTTCGAAATCGAGCGCTTGGGCGGCTTTGCGCATGTCGCGTTCGAGTTCGTCGACAAGGTCCCTTCTTTCCTCTTTGTCCATGTCGGTGATTTTTTTCGGTTTCTCGTCGACGGCTTCGAGCTTGATCCTGATGGAGGCCCGGACATCCTTCTTGACCGTCTCGGGCGTGATACCGAATTTCTCGTTGTGTGCTTTTTGGATCATGCGACGACGCTTGGTCTCTTCGATGGCCCCGCGCATCGCCGCACTCTCTCTTTCCGCATAGAGATACACCGTGCCGTTGACATTGCGGGCGGCTCTGCCGATGGTCTGGATGAGGCTCGTCTCACTGCGGAGGAACCCTTCTTTGTCGGCATCGAGAATGGCGATGAAAGAGACTTCCGGTAAATCCAGTCCTTCTCGCAATAGATTGATGCCCACGAGCACATCGTAGACGCCGAGGCGCAAATCACGGATGATCTCGATCCGCTCGAGTGAATCGATCTCGGAATGGAGATAGGCGACCTTCATGCCGAGCTCTTTGAAATGACTCGTCAGATCCTCGGCCATCTTGATCGTCAAGGTGGTCACGAGTGTGCGTTCTTTCCGCGCGGTGCGTTTTTGGATCTCTTGGACGATGTCGTCGATCTGCCCCTCTTTCGGTCGCACTTCCACATGGGGGTCGAGCAATCCCGTGGGACGGATGATCTGTTCGATCACATGGTCCGAGCGGGAGAGTTCATAGTCACCGGGGGTGGCGCTGACATAGACCACGCGGTCGGTCTTCGCGAGGAACTCGTCGAAATCGAGCGGCCGGTTGTCGAGGGCCGAAGGGAGCCGGAAACCGTAATCGACAAGCGTCTGCTTGCGGGAACGGTCGCCGACAAACATCCCTCGCACTTGGGGGAGGGTGACATGACTTTCGTCGACGATGAGAAGGTAGTCGTCGCCGAAGAAATCCATGAGTGTCGACGGCGTCTCTCCCGCATCACGCAGGGAGAGATGGCGCGAATAGTTCTCGACACCCTTGCAGGTGCCGATCTCCTTGAGCATCTCGATATCGTAGTTGGTCCTTTGTTTCAAGCGTTCGGCCTCGACGAGCTTGCCTTCCTTCTCGAAATGGGCGACCCTTTCTTCGAGTTCGGCCTCGATGCGGCGGATGCCCTCTTCGAGCTTGTCCTTGTTGGTGACGAACTGGGTGGCGGGAAAGATCGTCACCACGGAATAGTCCTCGAGGATCTCCCCGCTCACGATGTCGAAGGAGCGGATGCGTTCGATTTCGTCATCGAAGAACTCGATCCGCACCCCCTTCGATTTATGGTAGGTGGGCAGGATTTCGACGATGTCGCCCTTCACCCGGAACGTGCCTCGTTTGAAGTCCATGTCGTTTCGTTCGAAAAGCATGTCCACGAGTTTGTCGATGAGGCGGTCGCGGTCGAGGATGTCGCCCTTCCGCACCGTCAAGGTCGCCTCTTCGTAGTCTTTGGGGTCACCGATGCCGTAGATGCAGCTCACACTCGCGACGACAATCACATCCCGCCTTTCGAGCAGGCTCGCCGTGGCGCTGTGACGGAGTTCGTCGATTTCTTCGTTCATCTGCAGATCCTTCTCGATATAGAGGTCCCGAGAAGGCACATAGGCTTCCGGTTGGTAATAGTCGTAATAGGAGATGAAATACTCGACCCGGTTTTCGGGAAAGAACTCCTTGAACTCGCTATAGAGCTGCCCCGCGAGGGTCTTGTTGTGGGCGAGGACGAGAATCGGCTTGTCGAGGTCGGCGATGACGTTGCTCATGGTGAAGGTCTTCCCGGTGCCCGTGGCACCGAGGAGGACCTGTTCGCGGACTCCCGCCTTGATGTTTTCGGCGAGTTTCTCGATGGCTTTCTTCTGGTCGCCCTTGGGGCTGTATTCCGTCACGAGCTTGTAGGCCACTATGATCACCTCGATATTCCAATTCTATCACAATTTGCCCCGCTGTGGTAGAATGATACCGTTCGGGGGTGCATTCTATGAAACCGCTACTTGTCGCCATCGACGCCAAGTACATCCACAAGAACACAGCTGTCCGCCTTCTGCAAGCGAACAGCACTTTCGACGTGGACATCCTCGAAAGCACGATCAAAGACGATCCCGGAGCCGTATATGAGGCCGTGGTGGCGAAAAGACCCCTTTTCGTCGGTTTTTCGACCTATATCTGGAATGTGGAGACGGTGGTCGCACTCACAAGGCGCATCAAGGAAGAAACCGACATCCCCGTCGTCCTCGGGGGTCCGGAAGTGAGTCATGACGCCCGTCATTTCCTCGAAGAGACGGGAGCGGATCTCATCGTGAAAGGCGAGGGGGAGAAAGTCTTCGACGATGTCTGCGCCCATTTCTCGGCAGGGAAGGACATCCGTCACCTTCCCAATATCGCCGGCCGCACGGATATCGGATATTTCGAGAACCCCATAGAAGAGATCCATGACCTCTCTTCTTTGTCATCTGCTCACCGTCTTCCCGACGACGAACCCGCCATGGACAGACGCATCGCCTATGTCGAAAG
>PUKL01000110.1 GCA_003552275.1 Mollicutes bacterium | reverse complement strand
TCGTAACGGCGGTTGCAATCTCCACAGAGGCTTCCGAGATGGGGCCGGATGTGTTCTTTGAGCGCCTTCTCGTAGTTCTTCTTGCTTTCGTCGCCGCCCAGGGAGTTGATGTGGACGGCGAAGTCGGTGATCTTCAGCATCCGCAAAAAGAACACGGCGCAGGCGATGACTTCGGCATCGACGGAAGGCTCTTGGGAGCCGAAGACTTCGATGCCGAACTGGCGGAATTCCCGCGTGCGCCCCTTCTGGGGCCTCTCATAACGGAACATCGAGCCGTAATAGTAGTATTTCTGGGGGCTTTTCGCCTCGGCGTGGAGCTTGTTCTCGATGTAGGCGCGGACGACGCCGGCCGTCCCCTCGGGGCGGAGGGTGATGCTCCGGTGCCCGCGGTCTTGGAAATCATAGGTCTCTTTGCCGACGATGTCCGTCTCTTCGCCCACGCTGCGGTGGAAGAGTTCGCTCGCTTCGAAATGCGGGGTGCGGATCTCTTCGAGGTTGAAGAGCCGCGCCACGGTGTCTATGGCTTTCTCCACCGCCCGGAAGCGGGGGATGTCTTGGACGATGTCATAGGTCCCTTTCATCTTCTTGATCATTGTACATACCTCCTCGGAATAAAAAAATGCCCCCAAAGAACCTAAGGGCGAAATCGTTCGCGGTGCCACCTTAGTTCCGGCCTTGCGGCCGGCCCTCACGGCCTTAACGCGGCAGGACGTCCCTTCCTACTCTGTTCGTTCGGAAGGGCCCTCGGGAAGGTCCGGCCCGGCGATGGCATACGGCGCTTGCAGCCGGGGCGCCGCTCTCTTCGATGCCGTTTCGTCGTGCGCTCTTTCCGTCCTCGGTTTGTCTCAATTATAGCGCCTGGGGTCCTCCCTGTCAACACATGGAAGGCCTCAGAAACGGATGGTGATGTTCTTTTTGAACTCGTGAAAGAGGAGCAGGTCCCTTTCATGATAATCGCTCTCGGTGTAGCCCGCCACAACGGCGTCGACGATGGAGCCGTCAAAACGGCGGAGCCCGTTTCTCGCAATGCCTTCCTCGGTGAAACCGAGCTTTTGCCAAAGGCGCTTCGAAGCCGTGTTCTCGACATAGTGCTTGTATTCGAGACGTTTCAGTCCGAGATGCTCGAAGGCGAAGACCATGACGGCCCGGGAGGCTTCGACCATGAGCTCCTTCCCCCAGTAGTCGGGATGGAGCACCATGCCGATCTCCCCTTTGAAACGGGCGATATAGGAATGGATCTCGATCGTGCCGACGATTGAGTCATGTGCGCGATGGACGACGGTGAAGACCCCCGGTTGGTTCTCTTTGCGTTTCCGCAAAGAGTGGCGGATGAAGTCCTTCGTGTCGTTTATGTCCCTGTGGGGGGCCCAGCCCGCCCGGGGACCGACATCGTCACGCTTGGCATAGGCATAGATCCCTTCGGCGTCGCTCGCGGCGAGTGGTCGGAGAATGAGCCTCGGCGTTTTGATCTCGGGCAGGCTAATCATCGGGCGCGAGCATCGACCAGCGCTCCATGTCCACAAACCCCATGTTCTTGTAGAGTTGTTCGGCGCGCGGGTCGTCGTAGTATAGGCAGAGCGTCTTCTTCTTGTGGTTGACATAGAGGTCGACCAGAAAATGGAACACCTTCTTGCCGAGGCCTTTCTTGCGGTGTTCATTGTGGGTGGCGACATTCACGATCATCGCCGATTTCTTCGACTCGAAGACGGCGCTCGCACAGGCGATGACCTCGTTGTTTCTTTCGATGTAGACGGTGGTGCCGTTCTCGCCCGAGTTGTCGAGGAGGTATTTGATGTATTCCTCCTCCGTCTTCTTGTGGACGGTGTAGAGTTCCTCGATGGTCGCCAAGAGATCGTAGACCTTCTTCGCTTCGTCCTCCGTCTTCAGGATCTTGATCTCCGAATAGTCGATGTCCGTGTCGGGGCTGAACGTGGTCGACTTCATGAAGTCCATCTTGTCTTCCTTCATGTCGGGATAGAAGGGTTTGATGGGCTGGATCAGCTTCTCTTTGGCCGCAAGGAAGAGAAAATCGAAACGGTTGAAGATGTCGATCCATTCTTTGTTGAAGTCGGTGGACTTGGCGTAATAGGTGATCTGGGAGCGGTTCCTCCCCATGACGGCGTGATAAGCGCCGTCACGGAACTCGCCGTAGAGCTGCTGGTGTTCGTTGTCGAAGCCGGAGTTGTAGATGTCGCCGATGAGATAGAGGTTCACTTCCGGCTCGTCGTAGAGGAATGCCAAGACGCTTTCGCGGTCTTTTTCTTCGAGTTTGCGGATCATCGGCGCCCACTCCCCTTCTCGAGGAGGATCGTGACGGGGCCGTCGTTCACGAGAGAAATCTCCATGCGGGCGCCGAAGACGCCTTCATAGATGGTGAGCCCCTCGGCTTCGAGCGCCTCGCCGAAGGCGTGGAAATGGAGCTCGGCTTCTTGTGGGGCTTTCGCTTTGGTGAAGGAGGGGCGGTTCCCCTTCCGCGTGTCGGCCTCCAATGTGAATTGGCTGATGGATAGGATCTCGAGGTCGAGGTCCTTGACGGAGTGGTTCATCTTGCCCTCCTCGTCTTCGAAAATACGCAGATCGGCCACTTTCTTGGCCATCTGGGGGATCAAATCCTTTTCATCCCCTTCACGGAAGGAGACAAAAAGGAGGAGACCCCGCCCGATCCGGGCGTGGGATGTGCCGTCGACGAGACATTCGGCTTTCTTCACACGTTGTACGAGCACTTTCATCATTTCATCAACCTTTCGATCTGCAGGACTCCGTGTACCTTTTTGATGTTTTGGGTTATCTGGTCGAGCTCGGCGGTGTTCTTGATGCCGATCTTCACCTTGATCACGCCTTCGCCACGCTTGTTGGTGGTGGCGTTGACCTGGTCGACGCTGCCTTTGTGGGTGGTGATGGTGTTGATGATCTCGGCGAGGATGTTGTCGCGGTTGTTGACGTGGATGCGGATGCTCACCCGGTAGGTGCTCTCTTCGTCGCGGGCCCAATAGACATCGATGAAACGCTCGGGTTCGAGGTTTTCGAGATTCTTGCAGTTGCTTCGGTGGACGGCGATGCCGGAACCTTTGGAGATATAGCCCTGGATGGGATCGCCCGGTATCGGCGCACAACAGTTCGAAAGCTTCACGGAAGGATTCTCGAGGCCTTCGACGAGGATGTTGGAATCAGCCTTGGCCTCCTGCCGCTGCTGGCGGTTGATGGCCTCGATCAACTTCTCGTCCTTGACGGTCTCTTCCTTCAAGATGGCGTTCAAGGCCGTCCGGGCGGTGATGGTGTTCTTGCCGATCTCGACGAACAAGTCTTCGCTGTTCTTGATGCCCTTGTGCTGGAAGAACTTCTTCGCCGTCTTGTCGTCGAGACTGAAATCGGTCTGCCTGCGCTCGAGTTCCTTCTCGAACTCCTCCTTGCCCATCCGGTGCAAGACGTCGCGACGCTGTTTGTTCAAATAGTTCTTGATCTTCGATTTCGCCCCGGAGGTCTTGACGATCTTCAGCCAGTTCTCGTTGGGGCCGTAACTCGCCTTGGACGTGCGGATCTCGCAGACATCGCCGGTCTGCAGTTCGTAATCCAAAGGCACGATCTTGCCGTTGACGATCGCACCCACGGCCCGGATGCCGACCTCGGTGTGGATGCGGAAGGCGAAATCGATGGGGGTGGCGCCCATCGGGAGGTCGATGATGTCGCCGTCGGGCGTGAAGACATAGACGTTCGATTGGAAGATGTCGTCGCGCAAGAGGTCGAGGACGTCCTCGTCCCGCTCCCGTTCTTCGGTGAACTTGATGAGTTCGCCGTACCATTTGAGCTTCTCGCTCACGACTTTCGTCATCGGGGTGGAGACGCCCTTCTCCTTGTAGGCCCAATGGGCCGCGACACCGTATTCGGCGATCTGGTCCATGCGTTTGGTGCGGATCTGGATCTCATAGATCTTGCCGCCGGCGATGACCGAGGTGTGGAGGGACTGGTAGAGGTTGGGTTTCGGCATGGCGATGTAGTCTTTGAAGCGGTTCGGGATGGGGGTGAAACGGCTGTGGATGACACCGATGGCACTGTAACAGGCCTCGACGCTCTCGACGATGATGCGGAGGGCGAGGAGGTCGAAAATCTCGTCGAACTCCTTCTTCCGCGCCTGCATCTTCTTGTAGACGGAATAGATGTTCTTGACCCGGCCGCGGACGTCATAGGTGAAATTGTGGCTCTCGAGCAGCTCTTCGAGCTTCTTCTGCATGCTGTCGAGGTCCTCTTCCCGCGCTTCCCGGGTGTCTTTGATCATCTGGGCGATGCGGCGGTATTGGGCCGGATTCAGATATTTGAAGCTCGTATCCTCGAGTTCGGCCTTCAAGATGTACATACCGAGTCTGTGGGCCAAAGGGGCGAAGATGTCGAGCGTCTCTTTCGCGATCCGTTTCTGTTTGGGCGGTTCGAGGTTCGAGAGGGTCCGCATGTTGTGGAGGCGGTCGGCGAGTTTCACGATGATGACGCGGATGTCTTTCGCCATCGCGAGCAACATCTTCTGGTAGTTCTTCGCTTGCGCTTCGCGTTTCTCCTCACCGGCGTTCTCGACGCCTTTGAACTTGTATTGACCGAGTTTGGTCACCCCTTCGATGAGGAGGGCCGCTTCTTCGCCGAAATCAGCCTCGATCGCGTCATAGGTCGCTTCCGTGTCCTCGATGCAATCATGCAAAAGACCCGCCACGAGCGTCGTGGGGTCGGTCCGGTATTCGGCGAGGATGTAGGTCACGCTCACGGGGTGGCTGATGTAGTCCTCGCCGCTTTTGCGCGATTGGCCTTCATGGTGCGCGAGCGCGAAGCGGTAGGCCTTCTTGATGCGCGCAAGGTCCTCTTCGTCGCGCACATAAGAGCCGATCAGTTCCATGAGCTCTTCGTATGTGGGGGTCCGCATGATTTCACCTCCTTAACAAAATAGACGCATCATGCGTCTATTCCTCGTCAGTAGACCAGCAGGCTGTGTATGGGGTAGTTGCGTATCCTGTGCCGCCCCTTGAGACTCGCGAGTTCGATGAGGAAGCCGATGCCGACGACGTTCCCGCCGCTTTTTTCGACGAGTTTGATGGTCGCCTCGATCGTCCCGCCCGTGGCCAGGAGGTCGTCGATGATGACGACGCGTTGGCCGGTCTTGATGTCGTCTTTGTGGATGGAGAGGGCGTTTTCACCGTATTCGAGGTCGTAAGTCTCGGTGTGGGTCTCCCGCGGCAGTTTGCCGGGCTTGCGCACGGGGATGAAACCCAGTCCGAGCAGCGTGGCCACCGGGGTGCCCATGATGAAACCTCTCGCGTCGGGACCGACGATGACATCGGCGTCCCGTTCGAGGGCATAGTCCGCCAACTGTTTGGTGGCGTAGCGGAAGGCGGCCCCATTGGCGATCAGCGGTGTGATGTCTTTGAACATGATCCCTTCTTTGGGGAAATCGGGAATCGTCTTGACATAGTCTTTGAGGTTCATAGCATCAGCCCTTGTGAGAGTGATATGTCGCTCGAAACACGGGTGCTTTCGGGGTCCAATATATTATAACACGTACGGCTTGCGCAGAAAACACCCAAGCGCAAATTGCCTTCGGTCCCGATGAACTTCACATCTTGTCCGGTGCTTCGACGCCGATGAGGCCGAGGGCGTCTTCGATGACGATGCGCACCGCCTCCAGCAACATGAGCCTTTCGCTCCGTTCGCGCTCGCAGGAAGCGAGCACCGTCACGGCGCCGTAGAAGCTGTGCAACGATTGCGCGAGACGATGGATATAGGCGGGGATCTTGTGGAAGATGCGTTTTTGCGCGGCCTCCTCGATGAGCGCGGGATAGGCCCCGAGCTTCTCGACGAGATCGAAAGTCTTCTCCCCCGCGAGCGTCTTGAAATCCGCGAGTCCGAGGTCGAAGGGGAGACCCTCCTCTTTGGCCTTGCGGAAGATGCTGCAGATGCGGGCGTGGGCGTATTGGGCGTAATAGACCGGGTTCTCGTTGGTCTGCCTCATGGCCAAGTCGAGGTCGAGGTCCATGTGGGTGTTCAAGCTGTGGCGGGCGAAGAAATAACGGACGGCGTCCGTCCCCACGGCGTCGATGAGGTCGCGGAGGGTGATGGCCTTGCCGCTTCTTTTGGAGAGTTTCAGCTCTTGTCCGTCCTGGATGACGCGCACCATCTGCAGGATGTCGACCTCGAGGACGCCCTTCTTCCCCGTGACCATCTCCCCCCCCGCTTTCAGACGGGGGATGTAGCCGTGATGGTCGCCGCCGAGGATGTCGACGAGCTTGTCGTAGCCCCGCTCGAGTTTGTTCTTGTGGTAGGCGATGTCGGGGAGGAGATAGGTGTAGGAGCCGTCGCTCTTCACGATGACGCGGTCCTTCTCGTCGTCTTTCAGCGTCGTCCGCAAAAAGACGGCGCCGTCTTTTTCATAGGTGAGGCCTTGTTCTTCGAGCTTCGCGAGCGTCGCTTCCACTTCCCCCTTCTCATAGAGGGTGAGTTCGCTCGCGAAGATGTCGAAATCGACCCGGAAGGCGGCGAGGTCTTCTTTCATGTTTTTCATCAGGTGGTCGACACCGAACTTGCGGAAGTGCTCATGGCCGTCCTCGGTGAGGAAACGGTCCCCGTGCTCGCTTTTGATGCGGCGGGCGATCTCTTTGATCTCTTCACCGTGATAGCCGTCGGCGGGAATCGGGGCGTCTTCGTCGAAAAGCTGCAGATAGCGGGCCTCGATCGAGCGGGCGAGGGCGGCGATCTGGTTGCCGCCGTCGTTGACATAGAACTCCCGTGTCACGCGGTAGCCCGCCTTCTTCATGATGCGGGCGAGGCTGTCCCCCGCGGCCGCGCCGCGGGCGTGTCCGACATGGAGGCTTCCCGTCGGATTCGCGCTGACATATTCGATGTTGACGTGCTCGGACTTGTCTTCGCCCTTCCCGTAGTCGTGTTTGTCGCGGAGGACGGTCCTTATGACATCGAGGAGGACGTGTTTGTCGATGAAGAAATTGATGAAGCCCGGGGGCTTCACCTCGACTCTTTCCACCACGTCCGAAGCGGGCAGTTCCGCGACGATGCCGCGGGCGATGTCGAGGGGGTTCTTCCGAAAGACGCCCGCGAGCGTCATTGCGACATTCGTCGCATAATCGCCGTGCGACTTGTCGGCGGGGGTTTCGATGTGGATCGAGTCCGCTTCATGGTCGAAAGCGTTCGCCAAAGCTTCCTTGACGAGGTTGCGGAGGGTCTTTTCGATGGTTTCCATGGGGTCTCACCTGTCTACAGTTTGAGATTGAGTTGTTCGTGGATGCTCTTATTCTTGTTGGGGTAGAGTTTCATCCATTTGGCGCTTCTTCCCTTTCCCAAGGGGCGGATTTTCTTCTCGTCCCGGAGCCGCCGCAAGGTCCTGTCGATGGTGGAATCGCTGACGGTGGGATGGGCTTCGCGGATGTCGGCCTTCGTGAAGACTTCCTCGAGGCGGTTGACGGTGTTCTCGATGTAGTCCGACTTGTTCATCTGTTGGTCGAAGGTGTAGTTGCGCAACAGTTCGTGTACGTCCTTATAAGCTTCCAGGGCGATGTCGAGGAAGAAACGATGGAGGCCGATCGTGTCGGAAAGGCCCTCGTTCCAGTTGTGGGAGGCCTCCTTGACGTGTTTTTGGAAGCTCTCGCGGCGCTTCAAAAGCTTCTCGAAGAAGCCCGAGAGGTGAAAACACGCATAGCCGCCCCGCAAAAAGAGCACATAGAGACTCAACAGGCCGATCAGTTCGTTGCCCGTGCGGAACGGACGGAGATTGATGAAATCGACATAGAAGTTCGTCGCGAGGAACCCTTCCTCATAGAGGTCGCGGCCCTTTATCTCCTTGTAGCTTTTCACGAGGTTCTCGAGGGCTTCGCGTTTCGTCTTCTGCCCCGTGGAGAGAAGGGTCACCGGGGCGGAGGGTTTCTTGTCGCTCTCGGCGAAGCGGAGTTTGGCCGGGTGTTCGACCCCCTTGTAGACGAATGTCAAAAGGTCGGCGAGTTCCCGGCTCATGAGTTCGAAGGTCTCGGTCTCCGCATGCATCTTCACGAAAGCCTCGAGGAGATGCTTGAGGAGACGTTCGTCCTTCGTTTTCGCCGCGAGGTTCTTCGCCAGCAACCGTTTGGCCCGCTTCTCGGGGACCGAAGCTCCCACGAGGGCGCCGAGATGATAGGCGTCCGCTTCCACCGTGCGGCGGACGAGCGTGGAGAAATCACGCTCGGTGATCTCCGCCATCTCGTGGTTCCTGCCGATGAAACGGTAGAGCTCGAGATAGCGGCGCACGATGTCATTGGGGATTTTGGCGGCGTCGATATTCTTCAGACAATACATCCTGGCACCTCGCTTCAATCGTCAAAGAGGGTTTGTTGTTCCTTGGTCACATAGGGGAGTTGTTCGAAGTTGGAAAGCGGGGGTACGACTTCTTCTTCGTCGAGTTCGACGGTCTCGATGATCATCGACTGCGGTGAGCCGTCCTTCGTCTTGACGAACTTCTTGCCGGCCTCCGAAGTCTGTGTCTTGACGCTGAAGGCCGAGACTTCGACATTCTTCCGGTCGGTCGCGATGAGGATTCTCGCCCGTTTTTTGTATTGGGCGGCATCCATCAACGCGAGATCGCGGACGAGATAGGGTTTCGACTTCACCTGTTTGTAGAGTCTTTCGCCCCGGAGTGCGCGACGTTTGCGGGTGATGGTCCCGGGGTCGACCCGTTTGATGGTGCCTCTCGATGTCAACACGAGCAGATCGTGATAGTCGGCCAGGGGGATGCTCGCGGCGAGGCTTTCGTTTTCCTTCAGATCCATCGCCTTGACCCCTTTGGCGGCCGTGCCGGTGATGGGGATCTCCCGCAGGTGATAGCGGAGGGCCCGGGCTTTCTCGCTCACGGTTACGACCTCGCGGTCGAGATCGGAGACGCGGGCGATATGACGGACTTCGTCACCCTTGTTCAACGAGAGGGCGCGGAAAGCCTTGTTCGGGCGCATGACATCGAAATCCTGGATGTCTGTCACCTTGACGAGATTCTTCGTGGTGAAAAGGAGATGGCCCGCGTTCTCGTTGAACTCGCTCACCGCTTCGACATGGATGATCCTTTCGTCGTCGTTGATGGAGACGATATGGTTCACGTGGGTGCCGAGGTCCTTCCAGCGGCAAGTGGGGACCTTGAACACGGGGATGTAGACATAATGGCCCTTGTCGGTGAAAAGGAGCAGGGTGTCGAGGTTTTCGACCTCTTCGACGAACAGGAAGGCATCCCTTTCTTTCATCTCCACCTCTTCGGTGGCCTTGTAGCTCCGGATGGAGGAATGGCGGATGTAGCCCTCGCGCGTGATGCCGACGGCGACTCTCTCGCTCTCGACGAGCTCTTCTTCGGCGACGGTGATCTTCTCGATCTCTTGTTCGATCTTGGTGCGCCGCTCCGCCTTGACTTTTTTCAAGAGGTCGCGGAGTTCTTGTTTGATGACTTTCTCGAGGACCTTCTCGTTTTGCAGGATTTCGTTGAGATGCTCGATTTTCTCTTCGAGTTCGCTCTTTTCGTTCTTGAGGGCGTTCAAGTCGGTGCTCGAAAGCCTGTAAAGCTGCAACGAGAGGATGGCGTCGGCCTGTTCCTCGGTGAAGTCGAAGCGTTTTTGCAGGCGTATCTTGGCGTCGGGACGGTCTTTGGATACGCGGATCGTGGCGATGACCTCGTCCAAGACATCGACCATCTTGATGATGCCTTCGACGATGTGGAGGCGCTTTTCCGCCTTGCGGAGGTCGAAGTTGGAGCGGTTGGTGACGACCTCCTTCTGGTGATAGATGTAAGCGTCGAGGATGGCGGGGATGCCCATCGTCTCCGGACGCTTGTTGTTGATGGCGACCATGTTGTAGGAGAAGGACTTCGTCAGGTCGGTCTTTTTGTGGAGGAAGTTCAATATCGCTTCGGGGTCGAAACTGTCCTTGACCTCGATGACGATGCGGAGACCTTCCTTGCTCGACTCGTCACGGACTTCCTTGATGCCGTCGACCTTCTTCTTCAGACGGATCTCGTCGATACGCCGGACGAGGAGGGCCTTGTTGACATCATAGGGGATTTCGGATATGACGATGGATTGTTTTTCGATCGCGACTTTCGACTTGATGATGATGCGGCCTCTTCCGGTCTCGAAAGCCTGTCTGATGCCTTCTTCGCCCTGCACGATGGCCCCCGTGGGGAAATCGGGGCCCTTGATGATGTTCAGGATGTCGTCGATCGTGCATTTGGGGGCGTCGATCCGTTTGATGACGCCCTTGACGACCTCTTCCATGTTGTGGGGCGGGATCTCTGTCGCATAGCCCGCGCTGATTCCGGTGGCACCGTTCACGAGTACGTTCGGAAAGCGGGCGGGCAAGACGACGGGCTCGTACTCTTCGTCGTCGAAGTTGGGCACGAAATCGACGGTGCGCTTGTCGATGTCTTGTAACATGAAACTCGCCTCGCGGGAGAGGCGGGCTTCGGTATACCGCATGGCGGCGGCGCTGTCGCCGTCGACAGAGCCCTTGTTGCCGTGCATGTCGGCGAGCGGTGCCCGCATCTTGAAATCCTGCGCCATGCGCACCAAGGCCTCGTAGACGCTCGAATCGCCGTGGGGGTGGTATTTGCCGATGACATCCCCGACGATGCGGGCCGATTTCTTGTAGGGCTTGTCGTGGGTGAGCCCCAGAGTGTGCATGGCGTAGAGGATGCGCCGTTGGACGGGTTTCAGACCGTCGCGCACATCGGGGAGCGCCCTATCTTGGATGATGTATTTGGAATAGCGGCCGAAACGGTCGCCGACGATTTCTTCCAGGTTTTCGTCGAGGACTTTCCCTTCGACGAATTTGTCGATGATGTCTTGGATTTTTTCGGCCATAGGTCTACTCCTTTATCTCGAAATTGTCTTCGTTGGTGAATACGACATGATTCTCGATCCAGTCCCGTCGCGGTTCCACCTGGTCGCCCATGAGAATCTTGATGAGCTTCTCGGTGTCGGCGAAATCGT
>PUKL01000130.1 GCA_003552275.1 Mollicutes bacterium | reverse complement strand
CGTTCGAAGGTCTTCATGGCGCTTTTGGCGAATAGGGGACTCGTCTTGCCCTGCCAGAGCATGACGAAGTAGTCTCTTTCGGGGTTTTCCTTTTTGTAGCGGTTGAGGTAGGCGTTCCGTATTTTCATCTCGAAGACGTCCATGAGGGCTTTGCCGCTGTATTGTTTATTGTCGATGGTCTGGGCCATGAAGGTGCCGTCTTCGTTCATGGGGATGCCGGCGTGAAAGAGGAGGACGTCGTTCGTCTTGTGGACGATGGAACCCTTGCGGAAGAGAAAGCGGACGTGCTTTTGCAACATCTCGTTGTGGAGGAAGAGTTGCGTGAGATGGTCGATGATGCGCTCTTCTTCTTTCGTCAGGGCGTAAGGGTCGCGGGGGTTCACGGTGGGAAGGTTCTTGTCGGCGAGTTCGTATGTCTCGTTATCGATTTCGACGGTGCCGTTCTTGTGGTCGATTCTTTCCAAGAGGAGTCGGTCGTCGAGGTCGAAATCGGGGTTCTTCTCGATGACCTCTTTTTCGAGTTTGAACTGGATGACGGTGATGGCCTTGTGCATGCGGGCGACGAACTTGCTGTCGGATTCGTCCAAAGCGACGCGTGTCTTCGCCTTCGGATAGAAGACCTTGCAAGGATCGTTCTTGTAGGTCTTGTTGGCGAAGGCCGCGAGCAGGCGGAGATTGATGCCGTAACCGTCTTCGAGACAATCGAGGTTGTTGTAGCGGGCGGCGATGCGCAGGACGTTCGCGATGCAGACCTTGCAGCCGCTCGCCGCGCCCATCCAGATGATGTCGTGGTTGCCCCACTGGATGTCCACGTGGCGTTGACGCATGATGCGTTCCATCACCAGGTGGGGTTTCGGGCCGCGGTCGAAAATGTCGCCCACGATATGCAAGCGGTCGACGGCGAGGGGGCGGATGAAACGGGAGAGTTCGACGAGGAGTTTCCTGTCCCTCTCGGTCCGGAAGGCGGCGTCGAGAATCGCGTCATAATAGTGTTTCTTGTCTTCATGGTCTTCCGATTCGTAGAGGAGTTCCTCGATGATGTATTTGAACTCTTCGGGGAGGATGTTCTTGACATATTGCTTCGTGTATTTCGTGACGAGCAGACGGGCGAGTTCCACCATGCCCTTGATGGTCTTGCGGACGAGGCAGTCGAATTCGCCGTTCGTCATGCGCCGTTGGTATTTGTCGATCATGTCGGTCGGATAGTAGATGAAAAAGGCGAGGCGTCTGCGCTCTTTTTCGGGCCACTTCGGGAAGCGGGCGTTGATCTTTTGGCGGATGATGCCGGAAGCGTTCTTCAAGAAATGGTTGAACGCGTCATATTCGCCGTGGATGTCGGCGATGAAATGTTCGGTGCCTTTGGGCAGATTCAAGACGGCGGAGAGGTTGATGAGTTTGGAGCTCGCCGTCTGTACATTCGGGTAGCGTTTACTCAATAGTTCGAGATATTTCCGTTCGTAGTCCAATGTATCCCCTTCTTCTCCTAATTCTTGCTTTCAGTGTATCACACCCCCCATCTCCAGACAACAAATCCCGTCGCGACTGCGGTCGGAAGAAGCGACATGATGGTCGCATATTTGCATATTCCGCCTTTTTTTGTATAATGGAATTCCCCCGAAAGGAGGAATCGCCATGTATATAGGTATTGCCGGTGGCGCATCCCGGACCGTGTGCATCCTCGCCGACGAGGGTCTCTCCCCCCTGAAGCGGTCAATCAAGGGACCTTCCAGCATCCGGACCGTGGGTTTCGATAAGGCGATGGACAATCTCGAAGCGGCCTTGACGGAATGTCTCAAAGGACAAGACGTCGCTATCGAGAGCGTCTTCATCGGCCTTGGTGACGTGTTCGACAGACAGGACGCCGAACGCGTGAAACGCGCGGTCACGAAGAGGGTCCCCGCTCTTTCGCAAACATCCATCGACATCCGCAACAACGTCCTCTCCGCCCATGCGGGCGCTCTGGGCGGCGAGCCCGGGGTGGTCGTCGCTTCGGGCACCGTCAGTGCCGCCTATGCCGACGAGGGACACGACAACACTCACATGTGCGGCGGATTCACCTTCAACGAGGGCTCGCCCGGCGGGGCGTATGACCTCGGCTTGCAGGGGCTCGGCGTCGCGGCGAAGACTCTGGACTACCGTATGCGACCGAGCGCGTTCGCCGACGCTTTGTTGGACCATCTGAAAGTGAACTCTCTCCAAGATGCCATCAACCTCTTCGAGCACTTCCCCTTGGACAGGCCGAAAGTGGCCGCTCTCGCCAAACTCGTCACCCGTTTCGCCGACGAAGGCGACTCTCATGCGGTGGCGATCGTCGAACAGGCGACCGACGAGCTTCTCTTGATGGTGAAGACCGTGATCACCATGACGGGGATCGAACACCCCCGGTTGAGCATCACCGGCGGTCTGGGGAACGCGAACACGTATTTCAAAAAGCGTTTCCTCGACAAGATCCGCGCTTTCGACGAAACCATCGATATCCGCGAGCCGCTCCATGAGCCGGCACACGGATCATTGATCCTCGCCCGCCGCGCGGCGGATGATGATTGACCGTCTCCGCATCAAAAAAATAACATCCGATCGGAAAATCCGATCGGATGTTTTCATGGCGGGATCAAAACCGGTTCACTTGATGACCTCTTCGGTGTCTTGGTCGAAAAAGTGGATCTTGTTCATGTCGAAGGTGAAGGTCACCTTGTCGCCGATGTCGATGTCGGTGCGGGCGTCGACGCGGGCGATGGCGTCCTGGTCGCCGATTTTCGCGGTGACATTCGTCTCGGAGCCCAAAAGCTCGGCGACCTCGACGTTGAATTCGACACGGGCGTTCGGATAGGTTTCGGCGGTGACATTGTCGTCGTGGATGTCTTCGGGACGGATGCCCATCACGAGTTCCTTGTCCGTGTAGCCTTTCTCTTTCAATGTTTTCAGCCGGCCCTTGGGAATCTCGATCTTCATGCCTGGGGCGGCGAAGTTGCCGTCTTTGTCGATTTTACCCCGGAAGAAGTTCATGGCGGGGGTGCCGATGAAACCGGCCACGAACATGTTCTGGGGGTTGTCGTAGACTTCGGAGGGCGTGCCGATTTGTTGGATGTAGGCGTTGTTCATGACGACGATGCGGTCGGCCATGGTCATCGCTTCGACCTGGTCATGGGTGACATAGATGGTGGTGGTCTCGATGCGGGCGTGGAGTTTGATGAGCTCGGCGCGCATCTGGACGCGGAGTTTGGCATCCAGGTTCGAAAGCGGCTCGTCCATGAGGAACACTTTGGGGTTGCGGACGATGGCCCTTCCCAAAGCGACACGCTGGCGTTGTCCGCCCGAGAGGGCTTTGGGTTTCCGATCGAGCAGGTTTTCGAGCCCGAGAATCGCGGCGGCCTCTTTGACGCGGCGCTCGATCTCCATCTTGGGGAATTTGCGGAGTTTCAGACCGAAAGCCATGTTCTGATAGACGCTCATGTGGGGATAGAGCGCGTATGATTGGAAGACCATGGCGATGTCGCGGTCTTTCGGGGCGAGGTCGTTGGCGAGGCGTTCACCGATGTAGAGTTCGCCGTCGGTGATCTCCTCGAGACCGGCCACCATGCGGAGGGTCGTCGTCTTACCGCAGCCGGAGGGGCCGACGAAGACGATGAATTCCTTGTCGCGGACTTTGAGGTTGAAGTCGTCCACGGCGAGGACTTTGTTGTCGTAGACTTTCTTGAGATTCTTGAATGTGAGTTCAGCCATAGGGTTCGCTCCTTCTTGGGCGGTTTGGTTTACCAAGGTCGATTATACGGAACATCGGTGATAAAAACCATGGGCACTTTGCACAAATCAAGCGGAAAAAAGCATGTGGAAGAGAGCGGCTCCTTCGAAGAAGCGCACTTCGATCCCCGTCTTCTCCTGGATGGAATCGATCCTGTAGAGCATGGTGTTGCGGTGGATGTGGAGGCGTTTGGCCGCTTCGCTCACGTTCAGATTCGCGTGCGCCAGGGCCAAGGCGCTATTGATGAGTGTCTTGGAGAGTTTTTCTTCGAGGCTCTTCTTGAGCGTGGCCGTGTCCTTTCTCTCTTTCAGCACGGAAAAGAGGAAGGACTCGGTGGTGTGGAACCCCGGTCCCAAGGAAGCGGTCCATTGAGCGATCCGTTTTTGGGGAAGGAGTGCTTCCGCTTCTTCCGGCAAGAGCACGAAGACCGCACCTTCTCCCAATTCTTCGGAAAGGAGGTCGCTCGCATCTTCGAAATCGCTCTCTTCGGTGATATCATGCGTGAAAGCGATGCGGACGACCCCGTCCGGATAGGGGGTGAAGGTGGCGTCTGTGAACATGTGGCGGAGGAGTTCTTCCGCCGTTTTTGCATCTCGGCTGTGGACATAGAGGCTGTAGGTTTGCATGGTGTTCCTCGCTTTCAACCTGTCAACAGTTTAGGTAGAGTTCTTTGGCCATGGGGCCCGTGATTTTCACGACACTGCCGAGGCTTCCGGAGAAAGTCGCCTTCTTGGCGAATTCCGTGGCCTCCTCTTCATCGATGGTGATGCCCATGTCTTTGAAGCTCGTCGGGGCCCCCCATGACGCATAGAGATTCATCAGGGACTTCACGATTTGCGAAGGATGACCGTCGGCGAAGAGTTCGGCGCCGATCTTGGCGAGTTTGGGCCGCATGACGGCGGGGTTCTCGGCGAGCGCCATCTTCATCCAGGCGGGATGGATGACGGCCAAGGCGTATCCGTGGGTGAGACCGTATTTCGAGGTCGGCGGATACGAGATGTGGTGGGAGGCCCAATCCCCTTTCTTTCCTTGTTGGAGGATCCAGTTCAAGGCGATGGTCGAGGCCCAGGAGAGATTGGCGCGGGTGTTGTAGGTGTCTTTGCCTTGCAGGATCTTTTGGGTGTTTTCGACGACACTCTTCAGGATGCCGATCGACATGTAGTCGCTCGTCGAGGTGTGTCTCGTGGGGGAGAAGTATTGTTCGAAGACGTGGGTCATGATGTCGATGCTGCCGGCGACGGTCTTCTCTTTCGACATCCCCACCGTGTACGAAGGGTCGATGATGGCGAAGGCGGGGATGAGTTTGTCGTCTTTGATGCTGGTCTTGTCTTTCGTCTCGTCGTTGCTGATGACGGTGTTGCCGTTCGTCTCGCTACCCGTGGCGGCCATGGTGACGATGACGCCGAGGGGGAGCGCCCGCTTCAGCGGGGTCTTTTTCAAGAAGACATCCCAGATCTCTTCTTCTTTCTTGAAGGCGGAGAAAGCGATGGCCTTGGCGCAATCCATGACGCTGCCGCCCCCGGCGGCGAGGATGAAGTCTATACCGTGTTCGATCACTTTTCTTCGGCCGCTCTTGACGCTTTCGAGCTCGGGGTTGGGACGGACACCGGCTTCTTCGTATAGTTCGATGTCCATGGTGGAAGCGATCTCTTGGATCCGCTTATAGATGCCCAGATCCTTGATGGCCTTCCGGCCGTACACCAAGAGGACCCGTTGGGCTTCGGCCTCCCGCAGCAGTTCGGGGAGACTCTCGATTTCGTCTTTGCCGAAAACGATCCTGGTGGGGCTTTTGTAGTTGAAGTTTTCCACGTTTCACACATCCTTACCTTCCTTATTGTGATCCTGCCCTGATGCGACGGGCATGCCGTGCATCTTTTCATATTATAGCATGGATGCTAGCTCTTTGCATGCGGTCGGCTCGCCTTTTGCCCCACAATCTCGAAACGTTCATGGCTAGTGTGATTGCGTTGCAAAGATGGTCTTTATCGCATATAATAGACGATAAGCCCGCCTGAGGAAGGCGAATGCCGAAATGAGGGGTGTCCATGCGACCCGACTACACACATTCGATCGTCAATATCGCTTCTTCGCTACTTGCACGCTACGGAGCCGACCACGACCACCCCACGCTCCGTTCTTTGGACCAATGGTTGAAGAAGGACCACAAACACGTCCTCGTGTTCCTTCTCGACGGTCTGGGCGAAAGCCTCATGAAGATGCATCTGGAAGAGGACAGTTTTCTCCGCCGACACCGAAAAGACACGTTGACGTCGGTGTTCCCCGCCACCACCACGGCGGCGACGACGGCCTTGCTCACGGGCAAGACACCGTTGGAGACCGGCTTCTTGGGCTGGTTCCTCTATTTTCCCAAAGAGGACATCCATTATGAAATTTTCATGGGGACCGACTTCTATGACGACAAGAAAAAGATTCCCGCCGGTTTCCACGAGAAGCATTTCGCCTATGAAGATTTCTTCACGAAGATCAAGCGGAGCGACCCCGGTGTGAAGACCGCCATCTTCCATCCCACCCCCATCGATGACGAAGGCCATGAAACGTTCGCCGAAGGTATCGAACGCTACAAGACCTTCAAGAGGAAACACGAGCGGACGGCCGCCTACATATACAGCCGGGAGCCCGACATTCTGGCCCACCATAACGGGACCACCGACGCTTCCGTGCGCAAAGCCGTCCGCAAACAGAACGACCTGATCGCCGCGTTCGCCGAAGACATGGACGAAGACACCCTCGTCATCGTCACGGCCGACCACGGTCTCGTCGACGTCGAAGAGATTCCGCTCTTCGATTTCCACGATATCACCGCCACGTTCCGGCATCTGCCGGCGAACGAGCCCCGGATGACGAACTTCTTCATCCGCGAAGGCTCGCACGAACACTTCATCACGTTCTTCAACGAACACTTCTCCCACGCCTTCGAACTCTACACGAAAAAGGAACTCCTCGGCAAGGGTCTCTTGGGCAAGGGGAAGCCCCATCATCTTGTCGAAGAGACACTCGGTGACTTCATCGCCGTCGCCAAGGACAGATACATGTTCAAACTCAGTGACAAGGTCACACACAAAGCCCATCATGCGGGCATGACCGAAGACGAGATGAAGGTGCCGCTCATCCTCTTCGACAAAAAGGGAGGCGATGCCTGATGAGTGTCTTCGCCCGCGACCCCTACCGTCGTGCTTATGAACAGAATCCCATTTCCATCATCCTCATCTTCGTGGTGACGGTCTTTCATTTTTGGACCCAGTTGAACACGGAGATGTTCCAGCGTTTCGCCCTGTACACACCCTATATCGTCGAAAGGGAGGAATGGTGGCGCCTCTTCACCGTCTGGCTCGTCCATGGCGACCTTTTGCACTATCTCTTCAACACCTTCTTCGGCATTCTCATCTTCAGCGCCGCTTTGGAAAGGATCATCGGCTCGCGGCGGTTCGCCGTCATCTTCTTCGGTTCGGGCATCCTCGCCAGTCTGGCGATCGTCGGCTGGGATTGGTACTTGGTGGAAATGGGTGACATGCGCCCGACGGTCGGTATCAGCGGTGCCATCTTCGGCGTCCTCGGCGCTTTCTTGTATCTCACGATGCGCCATCCCGACTGGTTCGCGCCGAGTGACATCTCGAGCATCCGCGGATTGATCATCCTCAATGTCGTTTTCACCTTCCTCTATCCCAACATCAGCATCCCCGGCCACATCGGGGGTCTCATGGCGGGATTCCTTGTCGCCATGGCACTCCCCTATCCGGGCGGCCCCGGCGGCGGAAGGCGACGCAGGGGATTCGAAGACCCCTATGGTGAGGGCTATATCGATCCGGCCGAGGATGATGTCATCGACGCCGATATCGAGATCGAGGACGAAGATGACGACGATCCTTTCGGTCGTTATGACCGCTATTTCAAATGATGAGGGACGTGAACACGTCCCTTTTTTATGTCGAACCGAGGCGAAACAATGATATAATAGGCAATGACAAGACATACAATAAGGAGTCGACGATTATGGAAACCGCAATATTCTGGCTTGTGATCGGCATCTTCATCCTCATGAACCTTTTCGACTTTTTCACTTCCCACCTCAACAACAAAGCCCGCTTTCTCCCCATCCCGGACAACGTCAAGGACGTCTACGACCAAGAATCCTACGAGAAATGGCGGGCCTATTCGGGAGAGAACGAAAGACTCTCCACCATCCGGGCGACGCTTTATTTCCTCCTCGTGTTGGCGTTGCTCGCCGGCGGACATTTCGCCTCGCTCGCGGAAGCCGTGCAGGATTGGTCGGGAAGTGTCTATCTACAGAACCTCCTCTTCTTGGGCATCCTCTTTCTGGCGAGTTTCATCGTCTCGATCTTCTTCCGTGCCTACAGCACCTTCTCGATCGAGGAGCGTTACGGTTTCAATCGCTCGACGGTGAAACTGTTCATCCGCGACACCATCATCCGCCTCTTCCTCACCGTCATCTTCGGCGGCGGCATCATCCTCCTCCTCGTTTGGCTCCATGAGGTCGCGGGCTCCCTTTTCTTCCTCTATGCCTTCATCGCCGTGATGGCGATCTTCCTTTTTGTCAACCTCTCCTATGTGAAAATCTTCGTCCCCCTCTTCAACAAGCTCACCCCGCTTGAAGAGGGCGAGCTGAAAGAAAAAATCGAGAATCTGGCGAAAAAAGAGAACTATGAAGTGAAGAAGATCAGTGTCATGGACGCCTCGCGGCGCTCGACGAAACTCAATGCCTTCTTTTCGGGCTTCGGCCGCTTCAAGAACGTCGTTCTCTTCGACACCCTCCTAGACAAGATGAGCGATGACGAAGTCGTCGCCGTGTTGGCCCACGAGATCGGCCACGCCAAACACAAAGACGTGCTCAAGAACCTCCTGCTTTCGAGCACGACACTCGCGATCGTCTTGGCCCTGCTCTATCTCTTCATCTCCATCGACGCGATCTATGCCGCTTTCGGTCTCGATGAGCCTTTGTTCGCGTTCGGGCTTTTGCTTTTCGCCATCGTCGTCAACCCGGTGACCCTCCTCATCAACATGGCGGGGAACGTCTTCTCCCGCAAGGCCGAATACAAGGCGGACCGTTTCGCCGCCGAAAGCACGAGCCAAAAGACCATGCAAAGCGCGCTGAAAGTCCTCGCGCGAGAGAACTTCTCCCATCTGACCCCGCATCCGTTGTTCGTGTTCCTCCACTACAGCCACCCGCCCATCAAGGACAGGGTGGGGGCATTGGAGCGTTTGTGACATGATGGAAAGCCGCCCGACAAAAGTTGAAGACACCCTGGCCCGCACGAATCTCGCCCGTCTCCGGGTGCTCTTTGCGATGGTGTTCGGCGTCGAGGCGGTGTTTTTGTTCTATGTGGAGAGGATCCGGCTCGTCGAAGCGAGCAACGAAGAATACCCCTTCATCCTGACATCCTATCTCCTGCATCTCTTGTTGGCCGTGTTGGCGGCCGTCATCGTCATAACAAGCCACAAGCTCGTCAAAGACAAAGAGAATGCATGGAACGACTTCCGCCGGCGTTTCACCCCGCTCGTCGTCTTCGTCACCCTCGCCTTGAGCGCGACGATCAGCGTCTTCGACCAGATCACGACGGGGCACATCATCGTCTTCACGGTGAAACTGCTCGTCTTCGGTCTCGTGCTCTTCATCCGCCCGCCTTGGCAATGGACGGTCTTCGGTGTCCCCTTCCTCGTCTTCCTTTTGGGGCTCGTCCTCTTCCAAGACGACAATGCGGTGCTCCTCACCCATCTCATCAACGGCACGGCGATCTTTGCCGGGGTGATGTTCGCCAGTCACCACTTCTACAACCACAAATATGACGACCTCCGCTATCGCATGACCTTGAAGCGATTGAACCGCCGGCTCGAGGAACTCTCCACCCATGATCCTTTGACCAAACTTGCCAACCGACGTCTTTTCGAAAAACAAATCCGCTATGAACTCGCCATCAACAAGCGCTACAACCAAAGAGCGAGTCTGCTTCTCATCGACATCGACCATTTCAAGAAAGTGAACGACAACCACGGCCACAAAACCGGCGACGAGGTGCTCGTGGAACTGGCCTCCTTCTTGGTGGGAAACGTCCGCGAATCGGACACCGTCTGCCGTTGGGGCGGCGAAGAGTTCATGCTTCTGCTTTCGCACACGGACACCGCGGGGGCCGAAGTGCTCGCGAACCGTCTCCGCCAAGAAATCGGAAAACGCGTCTTTCTTGCGGGGAAAAAAGACATATCCCTGACCGTGAGCATCGGTGTCGCCGAACTCGAAAGCACGGGAGAAGACCCCTTCAAGTCGAGTTATGAGGCGGTCGACAAGGCCCTCTACGAAGCGAAGGAATCCGGCCGGAACAAAGTCAGGGTCCAATAAATCGAACGAAATCCAAGAAAAAAGCGCCCGCGAGCGCTTTTTTTCATAGGGGGTCTTGCAACTTCACCCGATAGACGTTGATCCGTTTGGATGTCTCGACGGCGGCATCGATATGGACGACGCCCTTTTCCTCGATGGGGGCGAAGACATCTTCGTCGTCTGTTGAGTGGGAGGTGAATCCTTTCGCCATGTGGATGTGGGGAATCCTCTCATGGCCGCAGATGATCGTTTTGCCCGGGATCGCGGGCAGGCGGGACTGATAGTTCCAGACGATTTCTTCTTCGGGGGTGTTCCGCCAGTCGGGGTCGCTCCCGTCGACCCCGCCGTGCAAGAAGACATAGTCGTCTTTCTCGATGAAGAGGGGGAGGTTTTTCAACCAATCTTTGAGTTCAGGGAACCGTGCGCGGATTGTCTCCCGCATCACGGCCAAAGAGTGTTTCCCGCGGTAGGGGAGGCCGCTGAAACTCTCCAATGTCGTTTGGAAGCCGTTGTGAGCGATGTTGAAGAGGACGCGGTCGTCCTTGCTGGCAAAGAACTCGATGAGGAAGGTCTCGTGGTTGCCGAGAAGAACGGTGGCCTTGCCCTTCTTTTCGAGTCTCCGCAAGAAGAGATAGACCTCCTTGCTCTCTTGGCCCCGATCGAACATGTCGCCAAGACACAAGAGATGGTGATTATCGTCATTCTCGTCGAAACCGGCCTCCTCTAAAGCCGTCACGAGCTCTTTATAATGTCCGTGGATGTCGCTCACCACGAAGACTTCCTGCATGGTGGCTCCCTCCTAACGTGATGATTTCTTGATTTCTTCCCAATCGGCGCGAAACGCCGCGTCGGCATTGATGCTTTGTTCATCGCGGAAGAGTTCTTCGGCCAGGGCGGTGGTGACGGTGACCTTGTGTGTTCCGGCCATGAAGGCCTTTTCGACTTGGGAAGGCTCTTTGAGGCTCGCCGCCAGAATGCGGGTGACTGTCTTCATACCGTCAAAATGGGCCCGTATGTCCGTTATGAGGGAATAGGGGTCCTTGCTTTCTCTTTCCATCCTGTCGACATAGACGATGACGCTTTCGGCTTGCATGTTCGCCGCCATGATGGCTTGGTGGAAGTTGAATACGGCCGTCGCGGCGAAGGGGAGCACTTCTCCGCCCTCTTTCATGAGGCGGAAGCCGTCGGCGGTGGCGGGGATCTTCATGATGAAGGCCGGGAAGCCGTCTTTTTGAAGATGGCGGCGCAAGGCATAGGCCTCTTCCCGCATGGCGTCATAATTAGCTCCGG
>PUKL01000127.1 GCA_003552275.1 Mollicutes bacterium | reverse complement strand
GTGTATAGTATAATCCTATGTGGTGGTTCGATGTGAAAAAACAGCAAAACACCGGTGAAAAGATCTTGCGGCGATTGGAAAAAGCGGGTCATGAAGCCTATTTTGTCGGCGGCTTCGTCCGCGATTTTCTTATGGGCCGCTCCACGAAAGACATCGACATCACCACGTCGGCCCGTCCCGAAGAGGTGAAGGAGCTCTTCTCCCGGGTCAAGGAGACGGGGGCCGCTTTCGGCACCCTCACCGTGCTCGAGGACGGCTTCGCTTTCGAGGTCACGACCTTCAGAAGCGAAGCCCGCTATGACAACCACCGTCATCCCGAAGAGATCACTTTCAGCGATTCGCTCGCCGCCGACCTCGCCCGGCGCGATTTCACCATCAACCAGCTCGTCATGGACCAAAGTGGTCGGATCCTTGATCATCACGGGGGAAGAAAAGACCTCGAGAAAGGGCTCATCAGGGCCATCGGCGACGCCGAAGAGAGGTTCGAAGAAGACGCGCTCAGGATGCTCCGGGCTTTCCGTTTCCAAGCCGAGCTCGGCTTTTCCCTCGAAGAATCGACCGCCCGGGCCCTGCACGCGAAAGGTCGTCTCATCGCCGCGATATCCATCGAAAGGGTGCAAGACGAGCTCTTGAAACTCTTGCCTGCTCCCCGCGCCCGTCTGGCCTTGCGGTCGATGCTGGATGTCTCCTTCGCCGCGAGCCTTTTCGGCTCTGTCGAAGGGGTGCGCATCCTCGCCGCGAGTCCGCACGCTTTCGATGCGGTGACCGCCTTCGCCCTCATGGCCGTCGTCGACGGCCTCGATATCGAAACATGGCGCTTTTCCAAGGCTTTCACTAAGCAAGTGGAGACCGTCCGCAAGTTGCATGAAGCCACCCGCGACGGAGGCTTCACGCCCTTGCACGTGTTCGAAACGGGCAAGCGAGCCTGCGAACGAGCCGACCGGGTGAACCGTCTTCTAGGCGGTGCGGACCAACGCGAACGGATTCGCGCAATCGATGAACGACTCCCCATCCGCAAACGTGAAGAGATGGCCTTGAAAGGCGGCGATATCGCCCAGGCCTTCAAGGTGAAAGACAAAAAACACATCGGCACGACCCATGAAGAACTCCTACGGGCCGTCTTGGAAGGACGCGTCGAAAACGACAAAGAAGCGCTCTTGCGCGAGGCCGCCCGCATACTCGAGACCAAAGAGGATACAGACTGACATGAAGCACACCGATGCCTATCTGGAAGATTTCCACACCGTCACCGTCATCATCGGCGCGGACGACGGGGAGAACCCCCCTTTCCATCTCGTCCATGACGATGAGAGACTCCGCCTGCACATCGTCGAGCGACAAGCAGGCTCCGGCCCGCGAAAGCTCATCGCCCGTTCCGACACCCCGATCAGGCCGGAAATACCCTATCGGCTGATCGACACCGAAGGCTTCGCGACGGAGTTGAAAAGCGGACGCATCGTCCGCACCGAAGCTTTCGACCGCGATTATTATTACGAAGGTGACGACCTCGGTGTGACCTACACCGAAGCGCGGACCACCTTCAAGATGTGGACCCCCATCGCCCGTGAGCCGAAGGTGCTCTTGCGGAAGCGGGATGCAACCGAGGAACATCCCATGCGTTATGACGGCAGGGGTGTCTTTGTGGCCGTGGTGGAAGGCGACCTCGAAAGGACTCCTTATCGTTTCCAAGCGCGCATCAACGGGAAGACGAAGGTTTTCACCGACCCTTACGCCATCGCCTCCGACGCCAACGGTGTTTGGAACTATGTCGTCGACCCCGCCCGTTTCCACCCCTTACAAAACGAGCGACCCCGCCACAAGATGCCGCCCGTGATCTATGAGGCCTCCATTCGCGATTTGACGATGGGTGCCGACCTCGCCACCGTGCGACGGGGGACCTTCCTCGCGGCCTCGACCAAAGGCTTGCGCACCGAGGAAGGCCGTCCGGTAGGTTTCGACCACATCCGCTCTCTCGGCATCACCCACGTACAGTTTTTGCCCTTCTTCGATTTCGAAGGCGTCGACGAAAAAGACCCGACAGCGGCCTATAACTGGGGCTACAACCCTTCCCAATACAATGTCCCCGAGGGATCATATGCCTCCGATCCCACCGACCCCTACGCCCGCATCGACGAACTGAGACAGATGATCGACGCCTATCACAACGAAGGCATCGGCATCGTCATGGACGTCGTCTTCAATCACGTCTACAATGACAAGACCCACCCCTTCGGCAGGATGTTGCCCGGCTATTTCTTCCGGGTCGACCATCACGGTCACCTCACCGCCGCGTCCGGTTGCGAGAACGATCTGGCCACCGAACGCAGGATGGTGCGAAAGTTCATCAAGGACTCGCTTCTTTTCTGGGCGAAGACCTACCGGATCGACGGGTTCCGCTTCGACCTCATGGGCCTCATCGACAAAGACACGATGCATGCCGCGGCGGCGGCATTGCACGAGGTGGACGAGAACATCCTTGTATACGGTGAAGGCTGGAACATCCCCTCCGTCCTCCCCCGCAAAAGACTCTCCCACTTGGACAACCCCGACATGGACGAACGGATCGGTTTCTTCAACGACACGTTCCGTGAGGTTGTGAAAGGTTCCACGTTCGAGCTTGCCAAGAAAGGCTTCGCCACGGGGGCGAAGCCATCCGCAAAGACCATGACGAAACTACTCGGGGGCGGCACCGGATTGAAACCCGCCCTGCAGACCCCCCGTCAAGCGTTGAACTATGTCGAATGCCACGACAACCACACCTTCTTCGACAAGACGACAAAAGCCATGAAGGACGCCGATGGAGAAGACCGTCGCCGGGCCCAGAAACTCGCCACGGCCCTCGTCGTCCTCGCCCAGGGCGTCCCCTTCCTCCATGCCGGCCAGGAGTTCTATCGGACGAAGAAAGGGATCGGCAACAGCTACAAGAGTCCCGATGACGTCAACCGCATCGACTGGTCGCTCCTCGATGCACATCATGGTGACGTCGACGATGTACGCAAACTCATCCGCCTTCGCGCCGAACATCCGCTCTTTCGGCTCGAAGACAAAAAAGAGATACACAAGAAGATTGCCGTCGAGACGAAAAAAAGCGGCACGTTGCTCTATCGGCTCCGTGATGAAAAAGAGCACCTCCTCGTCATCTTCAAGAACAATCCCTCCCGTGAACACTTCCGTTTCCCCGCTCCGGCCCGGCCGCTCTTCCATTCGGAAGCGGGTCTTGACCAAGGATGCCACAACGAACTCGAACTCACCCGGATTTCCACCACCGTCATGAAACTCGGAAAGGATGGACACACATGAAGAATTTCTATGCCAAGATCGACAGCTACAACGAGACGACCTATGAGACGAACACCCTGTCGGTGCTCCTCGCGGACGGGACCAGGCTCACTCTCAGGATCGACGAAGAAGAAGACATCCGCGAAGAGGAGGTCTATCATTTCGAGACCGAGCCGATCGAGTTCAAGGGGCGCACCCAGTATCTCGTGAAATCCCATGCCCACATCAACGACATGGACATCGGTTTCGCGGCGAAGATCGCCGTCATGAAAGACTTCTATCCCTTCGCCCCCATCGATGTGGAAAAGACCAAGAAGACCATCGAGAAAAGTCTCGACTCCATCAAAGAAACGACCGTCGCCACCATCACGAAGGAGCTCTACGAAGAACACCGGGAGGATTTCTACCTCTATCCCGCCGCCACCCGTTTCCATCACGCCTATATCGGCGGGGTGGCCCACCATACGGCCACGATGTTGGAATTGGCCGAAGGACTCCTCAAGGTCTATACCTTCTTGAACAGGGATCTTCTCATCGCGGGCATCATTTTGCATGACCTTTTCAAGACGGTCGAACTCTCGAACTTCTATGCGCCCGAATACACCCGCGAAGGAAGATTGCTCGGGCACCTCGCCATGGGAAGCGACGCCATCGGCAAAGTCGCCGAGAAGAACGGCCTCGCCGACAAGGAGGAAGTCGTGCTCTTGAGACATATGATGCTCTCGCATCATTACTACGGGAACTTCGGCTCGCCGAAGAAACCGAACATTCCCGAGGCCTTGGCCCTCCACTTCATCGACAACATCGATTCCAAGTTCGCCGTGTTGGGCGAAGCCCTCGCCGAGACCGAACCCGGCGAGTTCACCGAGCCGCTCGGTGTGTTGGAACGGGAACGCTATTACAAGGCCCGTTCCGATAAGCCCAAAAAGCCATAGACAAACGACCGCGACTGTGTTATACTCATAAACTGACATCGGCCAAAGAAGCGAACGGCCCGAAGGAGTGAAGAACATGAAACTCGAGAAACGATCGGGAAAACTCAAAGAAATCCGAGAGAACCATCTCATACCCGGCATCGTCTATGGGAAGGGCATTGAGCCCACCCCCGTGCAATGTCCTTTCAAGGACGTCGCGGATGCCTTCAAGTCCTACGGCAGGAGTATGACCTTCAAGGCGAAACTCGGCAAGAAGACC
This sequence comes from Mollicutes bacterium, assembly GCA_003552275.1. Classification (GTDB taxonomy): domain Bacteria; phylum Bacillota_I; class Bacilli_A; order Izemoplasmatales; family Izemoplasmataceae; genus T1SED10-81. Next base: position 7,080 of record PUKL01000127.1, on the reverse strand, counting down.
CATCAGGTCTATTTCAAGGAGCTCCAGGTGGATCCCCTCCGCCAGAACCGCATCCTGCATTTCGACCTGCAAAAGATCAGCGCCACCGACACCATCTCCGCCGAGATACCCGTCAAGATCCTGAACAAGGATGAAGTCGAAAGCCGCGACCTCATCGTCGAGCTCATCAGCCAGACCGTCACCACGGAGTTCCCCGCCGGCAGCGGTATCTCCCACTTCGAGCTCGATGTCGAAGGTATGGAAGGTAACGAAGCGCTCTACGTCTCCGATCTCGACCTCCCCGAAGGCTTCAAGGTCCTCGTTCCCGAGGACAAGATCCTCGTCAGCATCTCTTACCCGCAAGAGGAAGAGGAAGAAGAGGAGATCCTCGAAGAAGACGAAGACATCGAAGTCGAAGCCATCAAGCAAAAAGACGAGGACGAAGAGACCGCCGAAGAATCCTCGGACGAAGAAGACGAAGACTGATCCCGACAAACCCCGCGTTCCGACGCGGGGTTTTCTTTTGGACGAAAAAAACGCCACGGTGCGTGCACCGTGGCGTTTGCTTCAGTGGGTGGTCAGTCGACGAGTTCGGGGAAATGGATCCGCATGAAGAGGTTGCGCACCGTCTCCGCCATGCGGAGATGATGTTCGCTGTCTTCGGCGATGTCCACATTGCCGTCGAGCATGTCGTCGAGCACGATGATGGAATGGTGGATATGACCGTACAATCTGGTGTGGGCGTCCTTGTAATAGGCGTCGAGGGCGTCTCTCACACTCCGGGGGATCTCGATGTCGCTACTGCCGTAGCGTTGTCTGTCGAGGTCCCTTTGGGAATAGAGGATCATCTGTTCGATCGTGGGGATGTGATCGTCGTTCAAAAGCTCTTCGGGATAGTCGTCGAGCTCGTCGGCCGTGAGACGTGCCGAAGGCTTCTCGAAGTCTTTGCCTTGACGGGCGAGGATGAAGTGGTAACCGTATTCGGTCTTCAAGATGCCGTCCGAATAGATCTCGTCCTCGTCTTCATGGTCTTCGACATAGCTCGCATAGAGGTCTTGCAGGGTGGCGATGAAATCTTCGTCGTATTTCCCGGCCTCTTTGTAGGACAACTCACCGAGCTTTTCGAAACGGAGTCGCAGTCCCGCATTCTTGAAACGGGCCCACTTGCTGTAGTCGTCGTCATCTTCGTCTTCGCCGCGGAGTGCTTCACGGTATTCTTTGACGATGTCTTCGAGGTCTTCGTCTTCACTCTCGGCCATGATCAAGGATTCCAAAGCGGCCACGAGGCTTTCGAAATCGTCTCTGTCTTCCTCTTCGAGCGAATCGAGATATTCTTCGAGGTCGTCGTCAAGACGGTCCTCGTCGAGGTCGAGATAGACGACGATCCGTTCGACATTGAGGCTGAAATAGTTCTCGTACTGCTCTTCGACATAGTCATAGAGCATGCTCACATCGACGATGTCGAGGAGGTAATCCATCCGGAGTCTTCGCGCGGCCCGTTGTTCGATCAGTTCGCGGTCGGAGTTGACCCGCATGTAGAGAGCGAGATAGAGTTGCCAGTCGAAGCCGAATTCGGCGACTTGTTGTTTGGTCTGGGAGAGTTCGCGGCGATAGTCCTGCATGAGGTCGCTGCGGTTGCGGAGGACGTCTCGCTCCCGGCCGAAGAGGTCGGTGTAGTAGTCGCTCGCGAGGAGATGCTTCTCCTTGGCGAGTTCGGTGGCGTAGAGGATGCCGATGCGTTGGACCATGTAGTCGTAGAGGTCGTCGGCGGTGATGCTCATGTCGTCGATCTCGGCGATGGTCCTGTTGTCCTTGGGGTCTTGGGCGGGAGATTGACGGGGTTCGAATTGTTGTTGGTAGACGGCGCTCACGGCCTGGTCGTAGATGCGGAGGTTGTTCTCTTCATGCAAGGCGGCCATGGCCCGGACGGTCTGTTCTTCACCGACAAGCGTGTCGATGTAATCGGCACGGAGTTCGGCGAGCTCTTCCTCTTCGAGGTCCTCGAAGGGGGTGACTTCGTCACGCTCGAGGACGTAGGCGAGATAACGGTGACCCTCGATCGATTTGGAGGTGATGGCGTAGGGAGGGTTGTCGTCGATGTCGTGATAGAGGTAGTCGCTCATCTTGGCGAAGAAGACATCGTCTCTTTCCTTGGCGAGTTCTTGCAGTTCTCGTTGGTTGAAACGGAGGAAATCGTCGTCGAGACCGAGCATATCCTCGAGCTCGCTTTCTTCGTCGATGGCCTCACGATAAGGATAGATGTAGTTATAGACCTTGATGTAATATTGGAGGACCTCTTCATCGTCGAGCAGGCGGGTGTTCTCTTCGTCGAACTCCTCACGACGCATGTCCTCGATGGGCTTTTCACCTTCGTAGAGACCGATGCCGCCTTCAAAGTTGTGCACGAGGTTGAACCGCTTGAAGACGTTCAAGAACTCGTTTTGGCTGTTGAAGCGGAGGCGGATGGCCATGAGGTCGCCTTGGCGGTAGTCTTCATAGAAGCTTTCGAGGTCTTCGTCCGTGATGAAGAAGCGGTCGTCTTCGTCCGTCGTCTCAAAACGATGACGGGTGTAGTTCTCCTTGGCTACCCGCAAGCGGATGAAGGCATCTTCGCTGTCGGGGTCGTCGGGGTCGTAACCGCTCATGACGATGAGGTCGCGGTACTCGCTTTCGAGTTCTTCGATCTCTTCGTCGGTCATGCGGTCGATCTCTTCGGGGTCGGTCGTGCCGTATTTGAGCATGGTGATCATTTCATCGATCTCTTCCTGGGTCACTTCATCCATCTCGTCGGCGAGCAGATGAGCATCGATGTAGTCGATGAGATGCAACATGCCGTCGGTCACGAGCATCCTGGCAAAGAGGTCGCCTTTGGTGATTTCTATACCTTGGTAGGTCAAGAAGACTTTGTCCCGGTCCGTCACGGTCGGGGAATCATCTTCACCGATGATGAAATTACACGCGACAGCGCTACCGACAATGATGATGAGCGCAGTGAGGACCATTAACGCGCGTTTGACGATTACATTTTCCATGTGGCATTCACTCCTTATCAAAATACGCAATATATATATTACCACTTATCCATGCGCAACACAACAACCAATCACAAGGAATTCGTGAGCGTCAGCTTGCGGGGGATGTGTTGCAAGAAAGGGGTTTTGGTGTATAATGTCCGTAGTGAACGGAGGTGCAGCATGGAATCGATCGTTCTCGGCAGCGGCTCCAAAGGCAACGCGACCCTCATCCGTAGCGGTCGGACGACCCTTCTCATCGACGCGGGACTGAGTTATCGGGCCATGAAGAGACGTCTCGCGGGGAGCCCTTTTTCGTTGACAGACGTCACGGCGGTGCTTGTCACCCATGAACACACCGACCACACCAAGGGGCTCCGGATGGTCATGAAAGAGCACCGGGTCCCGCTCTACACCGCCGAGAGCGTGTTGGCCGCCCTCCCCGCCGATGTGGAAGTGGACGAGTTCGTCCCCATCGAGCCCCATGTCCATCAGTCCGTCGGCGATTTCGAGATCTATCCCGTTCCGCTGTCGCACGATACGGAGACGACCCTCGGTTTCGTGTTCTTCTCCGAAGGCAAGAAGGTCGTCTATGCGACCGACACGGGTTTCATCGACGAAAAACTCCATCCCGTCTTCCAGAACGCGGACGCCTATATCCTCGAAGCGAACTACGACGTCACCATGCTTTTCACCTCCGAACGACCCTATGCCTTGAAACGGCGCATCGATTCCGTCCGCGGACACCTTTCGAACAGCGACTCCGCCTATTATCTTTCCCGGTTCGTGGGCGACAAGACGAGAGTGATCGTGCTCGCGCACCCTTCCGAGGAGTGCAACACCCCCGAACGGGCGCTCGCCACTTTCCGCGAAGTCTTTTTGAGCTACGACCTCTCCCCCGCCGACTACGAGGTCCATGTGGCCCGCCAGCATGAACCTTCCAAGCTCTTCCGCCTCTGAAAAGAGGACCATGCGAAGGAGAACAGGAATTGTCCGTGCACCATTGTGTCAAGACGGTGTTTGTTGTATAATGTATGTGGAATTTGTATGACAAGAACCTTCCGCGACCATCCGGAAAATATGATATGGAGGTAGTATAAAGATGGCGAAAAAGAAAGTGTTCCAGTCGATGGACGGTAACCAGGCGGCCGCCTACGCGGCCTATGCGTTCACCGAAGTCGCAGGAATCTATCCGATCACACCTTCCTCGCCCATGGCCGAACACACGGACCTTTGGGCGTCGCAAGGAAAGAAGAACCTCTTCGGCATGCCCGTCAAGGTGGTGGAGATGCAATCGGAGGCCGGTGCGGCCGGGACCGTGCACGGCTCGCTACAATCGGGAGCGCTCACGACCACCTACACCGCGAGCCAGGGACTCCTGTTGAAGATCCCCAACATGTACAAGATAGCCGGCGAACTCCTGCCCGGCGTCATCCATATCGCGAGCCGGAGCATCGCCGTGCAGGCCCTTTCCATCTTCGGCGACCACCAAGACGCCATGGCCGCACGCCAGACCGGCTTCGCCATGCTCGCGACGGGCTCCGTCCAGCAAGTGATGGACCTCGCCGGCATCGCCCATCTTTCGGCGATCAAGTCGAGCATCCCCTTCTTGCACTTCTTCGACGGTTTCCGCACCTCGAACGAGACGAACAAGGTCGAGGTCATGGACTATGAAGTCTTCGACCGTCTGCTCGACCGCGACGCCGTACGGCGTTTCCGCAAACGGGCCTTGAACAGTGAGCGTCCCGTCACCCGCGGTTCCGCCCAGAACGACGACGTCTACATGCAAGCGCGCGAAATCCAGGAGAAATACTACAAGGACATCCCCGCCATCGTCGCCGACTACATGAAAGAGATCTCGAAAGAGACGGGCAGGGACTATGCCCCCTTCACCTATTACGGCGACCCCGACGCGACGGATGTCATCGTCGCCATGGGCTCCGTGACCGAAGCCATCCGGGAGACGGTCGACTATCTCCGCGAGAAAGAAGACCGCAAGGTCGGTCTCGTCACCGTCCACCTCTATCGTCCCTTCAGCACCGAACACTTCCTCGCGGCCATGCCGGAATCCGTCGAACGGATCGCCGTGCTCGACCGCACCAAGGAGAACGGTGCCCTCGGAGAGCCGCTCTATCTCGACGTGAAGAGCGTCTATTACGGCCAAAAGGACGCGCCCGCGATCATCGGCGGTCGTTACGGCCTCTCCAGCAAGGACACCACCCCCGCCCAGATCAAGGCCGTCTATGACAACCTCGCCGGCGAGAAGAAGGACCGTTTCACCATCGGTATCGTCGACGACGTCAACCACACTTCGCTCGAAGTCCCCGAAGAGATCCACGCCACGGATCCCTCGACCACGGAACTGCTCTTCTTCGGCTTCGGCAGCGACGGTACGGTCGGCGCTTCGAAGAACACCATCAAGATCATCGGGGAGAACACCGACATGTACGCCCAGGCCTACTCGAGCTATGACTCGAAGAAGTCGGGCGGCATCACCCGTATGCATCTGCGTTTCAGCGAGAAGCCCATCCGGAGCACCTATCTCGTCAACCACCCGCACTTCGTTTCTTGTTCGAAGGACTCCTATCTCTTCAAATACGACATGATCGAAGGCATGCGTGAGGGCGGCACCTTCCTTTTGAACACCATCAAATCCGCCGACGAGATCGAGGATTTCCTCCCCGCGAGAGTGAAGCGTCAACTCGCCGAGAAGGATGCCAAACTCTACATCATCAACGCCGTCAAACTCGCCGAGGACATCGGTCTCGGAGAACGCATCAACACCATCATGCAATCGGCCTTCTTCGCTTTGAACGAGCACATCATGCCGTATGAGCGGGCCAAGGAGCTCATGAAGGAGTATGCCGAAAAGGCGTACGGCCGCATGGGTGAAGAAATCGTCAAGAAGAACTTCCAAGCCATCGATTCCGGTAAGGAAGGCCTCGTCGAAGTCGAGGTGAAGAAAGAATGGAAGGATCTCCGCGACGACAAGGAACCCCAAGAGAAGGACAAGCCCGACTATGTCAAGAACATCGCCGACCCCGTGAACGCGATCAAAGGCTACGACCTTCCCGTCAGCGCCTTCGAGAAATATGCCGACGGCACCATGGAACCGGGCTCGACGGCCTATGAAAAACGGGGTATCGCCAACTACACCCCCAAATGGATCAAAGAGAACTGTATCCAGTGCAACCAGTGTGCCTTCGCCTGCCCGCACGCCGTCATCCGTCCCTTCCTCCTGACGGAAGAGGAGATGGAAAAGGCCCCCGAAGGCCTCGAGACCCTCGATGCCCGCGGCAAAGGCATCGACGAGATGAAATACCGCATCCAGGTCTCCACGCTCGATTGCACGGGCTGCGGTGTCTGTGTCAGCGTCTGCCCGGCCAAAGAGAAGGCGCTCGAGATGAGCCCGATCGGCGACGAGATCGAGAAGGGCGAAGTGCAAAAGGCCGAATACCTCTTCAACGAGGTCACGCCGAAAGACCACCTCGTCCAAAAGACGAACGCCAAGAACTCGCAGTTCGCAAAGCCCCTCTTCGAATTCTCCGGTGCCTGCGCGGGTTGCGGCGAAACCCCCTATGTCAAGCTTGTGACCCAGCTTTTCGGTGACCGTCTGCAAATCGCCAACGCCACGGGTTGTTCCTCGATCTATGGCGGCAGCTTCCCCGCCACCCCCTACACCAAGAACGCCGAAGGCAGAGGACCCGCCTGGGCGAACAGCCTCTTCGAGGACAACGCCGAGTTCGGCTACGGCATGTATCTCGCCAACGAGGCCATGCGCGACAGGCTCCAGACGCTCGTCAACGAGAACAAGGACAAGCTTCCCAAGGACATGGCCGCCCTGTTCGAAGAATGGGTCGAGAACCGTTCCGACGGCGAAAAGACCATGGAGATCCACAAGAAGCTCCGTCCCCTGATCGACAAATACGACGGTCCTTTGGCCGACGAACTGCAAGAACTCGCCCAATACATCGTCAAGCAGAGCAACTGGATCTTCGGTGGCGACGGCTGGGCCTATGACATCGGCTACGGCGGCCTCGATCATGTCATCGCCTCCAACGACGATGTGAACATCCTCGTCTTGGACACC
>PUKL01000125.1 GCA_003552275.1 Mollicutes bacterium | reverse complement strand
TTCCCGTTGCCGCGATCTGGGCCCAGGACTGGTCGGGTCATGTCAAGACGCGCTTCGGCTACCAGGTGTATTGGAACTGGCAACCCGACGAAGACACCTATCCCGGGCTGAAGGAGCGCATCGCGACCTGGCGCGAACAAGGTGTCCGTTTCCTAGGTTATATCAACACCTTCTTGAAAGAGGGGTCCCCTCTCCATGAAGAGGCGTTGTCCCGCGGCTTCCTCGTTCGCAACCGGCGCGGGGGTCCTTATCACATCCGCTCGACCACTTTTGACGCCGGCCTCGTCGATCTGACCCACCCCGAGGCGTTCGCATGGATGAAATCCCTGATCAAGAAGTACATGATCGAACCGGGCATGAGCGGTTGGATGGCCGATTTCGGCGAGTATCTGCCCACCGACTGCGACATCCACGGCGGCGATCCCGAAGCGATGCACAACCTCTGGCCCTCCCTGTGGGCCCGCTGCAACCGCGAAGCGATCAATGAGAGCGGAAAAGGAGAAGAAGTGTTCTTTTTCTCCCGCGCCGCCCACACCGACACCATCCGTGAGACGAATGCGATGTGGGCGGGGGACCAGCATGTCGACTTTTCCGACGAATACGGATTGCCTTCGACCATCGTCGCTCTTTTGAGCATGGCGATGAGCGGGGCCGGTGTGAGTCACAGCGACATCGGGGGCTACACGACCATCTTCCATATGAAGAGGAGCCCCGAGCTCATGATGCGATGGGCGGAGATGAACGCCTTCACTGCCTTGTTCCGGACGCATGAAGGAAACACCCCCGCCAAGAACTGTCAGTTCGACGATGCGAGGGTCATCGATCATTTCGCCGCGATGGCTCGCGTCTTCGCGACGTTGGAGCCTTACCGCGCCGAGCTTCTACGAGAGTACCAACAAGAAGGCACCCCCGTCAACCGACCGCTCTTCTATCACTTCGATGAACCGTTCGCCTACACCGAACAACGCGCTTTCATGCTCGGTGCGGATTTGATCGTCTATCCCATCGTGCGGTCAGGGCTCCGTCGCCGGCGCATCACTCTGCCCAGAGGGGAATGGGTCCACCTTTTCACCGGACAAGTCCACCATGGCGGTGTACAAGAGATCGATGCCCCCTTGGGAAGACCTGCGGTCTTCTATCGCAAGGACAGTGCTCATCGACAGCTGTTTGCCGAGATGAAAACATGACACGAGAAAAGAAAAAAAGTCGTCTGAGCGCTTCAAGGTGCGCTCAGACGACTTTTCACAACAAGGCTTCAATCGGGCCTTTGAGTTTTTCCGGCACCGTGGTCGGGGCGAACCGTTTGACCACGTTCCCCTCCCGGTCGATGAGGAACTTGGTGAAATTCCACTTGATGCGCCGCCCGAACCGGCCCTTCTTTTGGGATTTCAAGTACGAAAACAACGGGGCGGCGTTCTCACCGTTCACATCGATCTTGGCGAATTGGGTGAAACTGATGCCGAAGCGCCCCTTGCAGACTTGGTTGATTTCCACCGAAGTGCCCGGTGCCTGTTCATTGAACTGGTTCGAGGGAAAGTCGAGGATCTCGAATCCCTTCTCGTGATAGGTCTTGTAGAGGTCTTGCAATCCGTCGTATTGGGGAGTCAGACCGCATTCGGTGGCGGTGTTCACCACCAAGAGGACCTTGCCCTTGTACGCGGAAAGCGAAACACGTTCTCCTTGCAGGTTTTCCACATCATAGTCATAGATTCCCATTCTACATCCTCCTTTGGTTTACAAAGACTTTGCTTGGTCTATATCATATCAAGTTTCGTGGTTCTCAACTTGTTTTATGCATCACTATTTGCCTCTGATGAAGACATATTCTGCACACCCGGCCCCTTCGTCTAGCCGCCGAAGGGATGCCCGCCGTTTTCGATCCATTGATACACCGTGGACGAGGCGATCACGAAAAGGGCTGCGATCAAGGTGACGACGACATGGGGGTAGGCCCCATCGAAGCCTCCGCTTGCGAGATGGCGGGAGAGGATGCCGAAGAAGGCCCAAAGGAAGACCGCCCCGAAGAGGATGTCTTTTTGGATGAAGACTGTCGCCAGTGCGACACCCGTTCCGACGAGCAGGACGAGCACGAGCCAGACGGAATCCGAAACAAGCGGCATGGAGACATCGAACGCGACGAGGGTGATCGTGATGTTCGCGATGAAAGCGACGCTGATCCAGGCGAAATAGAGACTGACCCCCGCCCGGATGATGCCGAGCTCTCCCGGAATCCGTATGAATCCCGCGGCGAGCACGAAGAAGAGGGCCAACATGACAAGGCTGGAAAGAAGGATCCTGTCATGATGCCAAGCGAAGAGCCAGGCGATGTTGAGGAGGAAAGAGAGGATGAAGACCGTGCCGATGAAGAAATGCATCCCTTGGAGAGCGTCTTCTCCCAACATGGCGAAACGGACGATGCCGACACCGAGGACGACATAGATGAGTCCCCAGATCGAGAACGTGAAGCCCGCCGGCGTGAAAAGCGTGGGATAGGCCGCCGAGAC
>PUKL01000092.1 GCA_003552275.1 Mollicutes bacterium | reverse complement strand
TTCCCTTTCATGTTTTGCTCTTTGCCGGTCTCCTTGATGAGGGTTTTCAGTGTCTGTGCGTCCAGGGAGCCGGCTAGAGAGATTTTTTCGCGCAAAAGGGTCAAAAGTTCTTTGACTCCTTCTTGGCGGAGGAACTCGAGAGCCTCCCCGTCGATGACGAAAGGAGCGGAAAAGAACGCTTCATATTGACTGACGATCTCCTTGCCATAGCTCAAACGGTCGTGGAAGACGGCGACGAGGCTTTCCAGCCATTCGTCGTCTTTTTCTTTGCCGATACCGGCCGCTTCGAGGAAGGGTCGGCAAAGATCGAGGACTTCGGTGCGCGAAAGCTTCTTCATGTGACGGTTGTTCACATAATGGAGCTTGCCGGTGTCGAAGGCGGCGGGGGAGGAAGCCATACGGTCTTCATCGAAACGTTCGACGAGCTCTTCTCGGGAGAAGATCTCCTCATCGGCCGCGGGACTCCATCCGAGCAGGGCGATGAAATTGAACATCGCTTCCGGCAAGAACCCCAAAGAACGGTACTGTTCGATGAATTGGATGATCGACTCGTCGCGTTTGGAGAGTTTCTTGCCCTCCAGGTTGACGATGAGCGGCATATGACCGTATACGGGACGTTGGAACCCGAGTTCGTCGAGGATCATGAGTTGTCGAGGGGTGTTCGTGATATGGTCTTCTCCACGGAGTACATGGGTGATTTCCATAAGCGCGTCATCGACGGCACAGGCGAAATTGTAGGTCGGGATGCCGTTTTTCTTCATGATGACAAAATCGCCGACATCTTCGCTTCTGAAGGTGACTTCACCCTTGATCATGTCACGGAAGGTGTATTCGGTGTCGGCGGGAACGAGAAAACGGATGGCGTAAGGCGCATCCTTCTCGGGAGCTTGCAAGCATTTGCGCGAATAATGGAGGCGGGTCGCCCCTTGTTCTTTTTGTTTTCTCCGTTCCTCGGCGAGTTCTTCCTCCGTGCAATAGCATTTGTAAGCCTTCCCCGCATCGAGGAGCTTCTGGGCATACTTCTCGTAGATGTCGAGTCGTTCGAGTTGCCGGTAAGGCCCGTGGGAACCGCCTTTGTCGACGGATTCGTCCCAATCGATGCCGAGCCAGGCGAGTTGTTCGAGCTGACTCTGTGTCCCCTCGGCGATGTTGCGGGCGGTGTCGGTGTCCTCGATCCGTATGATGAAGGATCCACCCTTCTTTCTGGCGAAGAGATAGTTGAAAAGGGCGGTCCGGGCGTTGCCGATGTGTAGGTGGCCCGTGGGGCTCGGGGCGTAGCGCACTCGTGGTTTCATGTTCTTTCCTCCCTGGATGGTGGTGGCGTATCCATTATAGTATGTGGGGCGCATGTCTGGCAAGGCATAGAAAAAAAGCACGCGGCAGCGTGCTTTGGTGACACTCGTCAACGTTTGCTGAATTGGGGCGCGCGCCGGGCTTTCTTCAGACCGTACTTCTTGCGTTCTTTTTCACGGGGGTCACGTGTGATGAAACCGGCTTTTTTCAAAGTCTTTCGATAATCCGGGTTCACCTCGACGAGCGCTCTGGCGATACCGTGGCGAATGGCGCCGGCCTGTCCGGTGATGCCGCCGCCGTCGACGTTCACCTGGATGTCGAACGAACTCTTGGTTTCGGTGCTCTCCAAGGGTTGATAGATGTCGAGACGCGTGGCCGCCGAGGGGATGTAATCCTCGATGGGGCGTCCGTTTATGATGAATTCGCCCGAACCCGGTTTCAAGATGACGCGGGCGGTCGAGTTCTTGCGGCGTCCTGTGCCTTTGTACATCGCTTCTGCCATGATCCTACCTCCTAACCCTCGAGCTCGTATTGTTTGGGTTGTTGAGCCTGATGGGGATGGTCTTCGTTTTCGTAGACATGGAGTTTCTTGAACATCTGCCGGCCGAGACTTCCCTTGGGAAGCATGCCCTTGACGGCGAGTTCCACCATCCGACAAGGATGCTTTTCCTTCATGTCGGCGGCGGTACGGACCTTGAGGTTCCCGGGATGTTGCGAATGACGGTAGTATTTCTTGTCTTGCCATTTATTGCCGGAAAGCTCGATGTCCTTGGCGTTGATGATGATCACGTGGTCGCCGCAATCGACATGCGGGGTGAATGACGGCTTGTGTTTACCACGAAGGAGCGCGGCCGCTTCGCTGGCGAGACGACCCAGGGTCTGTCCTTTCGCGTCGACGACATGCCATGCTCTTTCGATATCTTCATTTTTTGCCATGAAAGTCTTCATAATGATTGCCTCCTAGTTGGCTCTTGCAAACAAAAAACTGTGCAGCCAAAAATGTACCGACGTATATAATAGCTTATTTGCGGATAAATGTCAATGAAGAAATGTCTTTTTATGGGCCTCTTCACTGGATGGGATCGCCGGGTTCGAGATCCTTGACGAAAAGGATCTCCATGGTATCTTTGTTGGACCCCGCAAGCAACATACCTTCGCTCTTTTCACCCCGGAGATTGACGGGTTCGAGATTGACGATGGCGGCGATGAGCCTGCCGACGAG
>PUKL01000035.1 GCA_003552275.1 Mollicutes bacterium | reverse complement strand
GTCAACGGCATCCTCTCCTACAATGTCGATGCCGGCCGCTTCATGTGGACCTTCGATGCCTGGTGGGGCTTGAACGCGGCGGTCTTTTTCTATTTTCTCCTCTATTTTGTCTCGCTCTTTTTCACGAAACCTTCATTGAAACTTCAATATGAGAAGAACTGGGCCTGGTGCCTCTTGCTCATGGTCTTTGCCTTTTTCCTATTTAGGGGGAGTTTCAACGCCGCACTCACCACTCTCCTCCCCGCATCGGTGTTGCTTTTGCGAAAGGAATGGTTCTATGGTCCCCTCCTCATGGTGACTACCCTCATCGCCCTTCCCTTGGATTTCCTCCGCCATGCTTGGAACGACAATCTGGGCTGGCGCAATCTCTCGTATTTCTTCTTCTTGGCGCTTTCTGTCGTTTTGCTCGTGTTCCTCGCCATCCATCTCATCAAACTCTTCAAGGCGGATGGTTGGCGCTGGCAAGAGGTGAAAGCCCCGGAGAAGAAAGAAACACCCAAAGAGACCGAGACGAAGAAAGAGTCTTCTACATCAAGCGAGTGAATAAGACTACATTAAAAACACCGGAGCTGAGTGATGAACGGCTCCGGTGTTTTTGTGTGCGGTTGGTCAGTCGTCGTCGATGTGCCGCAAGACTTCCCAGAACTGGATGGTCAGGATGATGTGGTCTTCTTTGTAGTGCTCTTCCCATTCGTAGAGATCCTGGATGCGGATGTTGACGATGAATTCGGCCGGGTCGAATTGTGTGTTCATGACTTGGATGATGTGGAGCCTCGGCATATCGTGCGCATAATGGTCCTCGTCGGTGACGGATTCCGCCTCGATGACCCAATCGGGCTCGTTGAAGGCGTCCAAGAAGAGATTCGCGGCTTGATCCATGTCCAAATCGGTCCGATAGGTGTATTGGATGTCGTACTCCAAATCCACCAACTCGATGAACTCCGCTCCGCTCATGAGGGGGAGTGTATCGATGTAGTCTTGACGGGTGTTCGGAAGATGGAAGTAGTCGCTCCATATACTCACATGGACGACTTCCACCTCGTCATCCACCATCCTGAAGCCGAAGTTCTCCACCCAGTGTGAGCTCTTGAAGGAGATAGAATCGGGGAAGATGTCCATACCATAGCCATAAGGGGTGAAATCGAAGGCCTCGTCCACCGGGGTGACCTCGTATTGGTCCATCCAGCGGTCGTGGAAGATGTCACGGGCCTCTTCCACATCGAAGGGACCGTGCCAAGTGCGGTAGGTGATGTCGAAATCGCGGAGGAACTCTTCCTCTTGGACCTCGAAGAGGAGGAAAGGGTCGCCGACAAAGCCGTTGTCGTTGTCGTCATCCCCATTGCCGTTCTCTCCGTTTTCCCCGTTCTCCCCGTTCTCCCCGTTCTCTCCATTGACGGGATCGCCGTTCGCGGGGTCGCCGTTTTCATTATCGGTGAGATCACAAGCCCCGAGGGCGAAGACAAACAAGATCATGAGTGTGAAAAATGTGATTCGTCTCTTCATTCTCCATTCCTTCCTTTCCGTTTTTGTGTTTACAGACAAGCCTAAAAGGTGTCAAAGAATCATGGGCCTACCATGGGCTTTGGATGATCCTACCAAAACATATGACGGTGGGTTTTCTCAAGAAAATGTCGGGCTCAATCGGCATAATAATCGTCCGCTTCGTTGACTTCGACATTGACGAAGGCCTCGTTCTCCCAGTGCACGGAGAGAAGAATCTCGACCACGGCCAGATCCCTTTCGGCGAAGAGATAACCATAGTCATCTTCTTCATTGTGATAAGAATCGTCGATGGTGAAACCGTCGGCTTCTAGGATCGTCTCGAAATAGGAAAGCAGAGTGGGGATGTCACTCTTCGTGTTGTAGACGTAGACGCTCATGTCGTCATAGCCGAACATGGGGTTGTAGAAGAAGATGGCGGGCGGATAGTCGGCGACGAACAGCCTTGCTTCGATCTGTTCCCGCATCTCGTCATGGTCGAAGGGCATGTCAGACGCAGGGTAGCCCGCCGGCAAGACCAAGGTCTCTTTCGTGAAGGCTTCCATGGTCGTCAAGACCATGATGCTCTCGCCTATGAAGACATCGAGGGAGAGTATCGTATCGGCGGATTCGAAGTGTCTTTCGCCCACATGGCCGTAGACACTGAAATCCCAGACCTCGTCGGTCTCGGTGAAGCCTTCGGACTCGAGCCAGGCGATGAAGGCTTCTTTGTCCGCTTGATCGACGGTGGGTCCGAGGAACTGGCGGAACTCTACATCCTCGTTATCATAGCTCGCGATCTCTTCGAAGACTTCCGGCATCCCGATTATGTCATCCCCGTTCTCGCCATTCACGGGGGCACCGTTTTTTTCTTCGCCGTTCTCTCCGTTTGTGAGGTCACAAGCCCCGAGGACGAAGACAAGCAAAAGCACGACAAAAATGATCCCTTTCTTCCCCATCCAATCACTCCTTATATTATTTCGACCGCTTATCGGTCGATTTGACAGGCTTATGGCAAGAGAATGCTTTGAAGGCTCAACTAGGCGTTTGATACTTC
>PUKL01000031.1 GCA_003552275.1 Mollicutes bacterium | reverse complement strand
ATGTCCGGATAAGGCGGTCACCGTATTTTTCCACGGAGAACTCCTTCAACACCCGTTCACGCGCCGCGAGGCCCATGCGACGCCTCAGGTGCTCATCGTTGAGCAGCCGGGCGAGCTTTTCGGCCATGGCCTCATCGTCGTCGAGACCGACAAGGAAGCCGGTTTCACCGTCCACGATTACATCCGCGGAGCCGCCGTTGGCCGTAGATACCGCCGGCTGGCCGGCCGCGGCCGCCTCCAGCAGGCAATTGGGCAGTCCTTCGCTGTGGCTGGCCAGGGCCGCGATATCACTGGCGCAGAGAATATCCCACACATCGTCCCTATGGCCGAGAAAGCTTACCGTATCGGCGACGTCCAGTTCCTTGGCCATCGATTGCAGCTCATCCCGCAAAGGCCCTTCGCCGGCCAGCAGAAACACGGTCTCAATGCCCTGGTCTTTGAGCCGCCTGGCGGCCCGCAAGACCATTGCGTGGTTCTTGACGGCGCGCAGGTTTGCCACAACCGCCACCACAGGCACACCCGGGGCCAGCCCCAGCCGCCGGCGCGCATCATCCCGGTCAACGGCGCGAACACCCTGCAGGTCAAGCCCGTTGGGCACAACGTGGACAATATCCGGCTGGAAGCGGTGGGTAGAGACCAGATAATCCCTTATCGCGCCGGAGTTCACAATCCAGCCGGCGGTGCCGGCCGTCAGGCGGCGGTTCAGCCAGCCGCTGATACGGCCCTGGCGTGTCAGTCCGCGGGCGCCGGCGAATATGCACGGCACTGCCGCGAGCTTGGCCGCCATGCGTCCCCATACGCTGGACGGCTCCTTGAAGCAATGAGCCACTTCGATGCGTCCACGTTGGAGCAAGCGGCGGATCTGTAGCAGCCGGGCGATTCTCAGCAAACCGCGGCGACGGACCTGAACATACTCGGCCGCGCTGTCGGACAGCCATGCGGCATAGTCGTTCCGGGCGGAATAGGAGATGAGCATCACATGATGCCCGCGACGGGCCAATTCACGGGCCGCAACCACGCACTGGCCCTCCGCGCCACCTGTTTTCAGACCGTCTGTGATAAGTGCTATCCGCAATCGGTTTCTCCCCTGCTCACCTGCACATGGGCCGTTCAAACCGGATACCCCTCGGGGCCGGCACCTTCCTGATGGTCTCCATCCGGCTCGCTGTCCAGCACCCGCCTTAGGGAATACGCATAACCCATTGCGGAGCCATTGATCAGCCACATATACTTGCTGCGGTAATGCTCCTGCGTGGGCAAGCTGATCAACAGCAGCACGGTGAAGGCAAATACGCAGTTGAGCATGGCCTTATGGCGCGGGTCCGTTACCCTCTTCCGGAGGCGTCTGAGCATGATAAACCAGGCCGCCCACCAACCCAGATATATCATAAGCCCCGGTAGCCCGGTCTCCGAGCCAATGGCTCCGATTTCGGAATGCGGACTGTAATGGCCTCCGAGTCGCGGAACCGTACGGAAATAGCCAGGGCCCATACCAAGTATCGGATGCCGCACCATCTCCTCCAGCGATTCACGCAACAAGTATGCCCTTGGTTCCGCGCGAAGAGCCGACAAATCGCCACGCATTGCTTGTTGAAAGCTCTCGAGACGCCCGACATAGGGGGCGTAAGCAATCCACACGGCTACCCCAAGTAGCAGAACCCCCAGCACAACGGTCTCGGCGAACTTCTGTGCCGGCCACGCACTGGTTTTTTGCAGGACGTGATAGAAATAAATCAGAAGGAACAGCAGCGGCACATTCAGCAACTCGCGGCGGGAACCACTGGCCCAGATGACGTATAGGGCAACCGCGACACCGAGCAGTTGGACCACCCGCTCGAATCGCCGGCCCCTGCGGGTCGTAAAAAACAGAATCACGCTTGCGACCAGACAGAACAGCCCGGCTTGTCCAAGTTCGTTGGCGTTTTCAAAGCCGAAGGCCACATAACGTCGCTCCCAGCCCCACGCGCGCATAACCGAAAGGTCGCCCACTTGCCACCAGCCGACCGCGACGGCGATAAAAACACCGACGAGAACGAGGTACAGCAGGGTTCGAAGGTTCTTGAGCGAAGAAATGCTGTTGGCGGCCAAAAGCCCCAGCCCGAGCATGTTCG
The DNA here is from genome assembly GCA_003552275.1 of Mollicutes bacterium. GTDB lineage: Bacteria > Bacillota_I > Bacilli_A > Izemoplasmatales > Izemoplasmataceae > T1SED10-81. Next base: position 444 of record PUKL01000031.1, on the reverse strand, counting down.
CGAACCGAAGCCAGTGCCTCAATGCAAAGCCGGCATGCTCGGCCGACATGACAGATAGGATAGCCCAGACAACCCAAGCGCCGACCACAAGAAGCGGCGGCGGCATGCGCAGACGGTAAGACGACTGGCCGAGCGATTTAAAGGCCAGATAGAGCGCCCAGACGACAGCGTAAGCGATTGGAATGTAGTTCAGCGGCCGCCGCCATTCAAACAACATCGCCACAGTGAACAGACCGCCTGCAAGCCAGACCTCGATCGGCTGGCGCTCGCGCCGCTGAGCGTCTCCAGGGGCATACGCCTCGACGCCCTCTAACCATGCTAATCCGTCAATATGACTCATGTAGGTACCCTCATACAGTTGCGGCCCGGCGGGGCAGACGCCATCGGCAAAACACACACGACACCCACAGCCGCGCACGTTGCCCTCGCCGGCTCACATTCGCT
>PUKL01000081.1 GCA_003552275.1 Mollicutes bacterium | reverse complement strand
TCCACGATCCGCGAAGAGGAGCCGATGCCGCCCTTGAAGCCGTGGGTCGTCATGCCGGAGCCGGCCCCGACACTACCTTGGCGAAAATCCTTTCCGGCCGTCCGCAGGGCTTCGTGGACATGACTCTCCTGCACGGCTTGCGCTTGGATGTCGGAAAGGCTCCCGTCGTTGCATTCGAGGACGAGCGGATTCACCGTGGGGAGTTTCCTGCCGACGAGGGGGTTCTTCGCGACCGTGTGGGCGGCGACGGCGGCGAAGGCCGTGCCCGCGCTCAACGTGTTCGTGAAGACGACCGGTGTCTCGATGGTGCCCGTCTCTTCGAGTTGGACGAGACCCATCGATTTGCCGAAACCGTTGAAGACGGCATGGCCCGCCTCGCATTTTTCCTTGAACACGTTGCCTTGATGAGGATGCACGGCGGTCACCCCGGTGTGCGTCGTCTCGTCACGCAAAGTTGCATGACCGACGGTGACGCCTTCGACGTCGGTGATGCGGTTGAAAGGACCATGCGAAAGTGTGCCGATTTCCACGAGCCGCTTTCTTCGATGCAGAGGATTTTCCACATAGACCCCCCCCTCATCTTCTTTCACGGTGGGGGATGCCCCGCGGAGTGTGCTCTTCACGTTCTCTGCGACTTTGATCCTCTCACCGTGGGGAAAGGTGACGAAGAAAAGCTTTTCAAGCAAAGCTTTCATCGTGGCCGGATCCTTCCCGCTTTCGATACGGAGGATCTCGCAGGGGGTGCCAAAACGGAAAGCGAGGAACAATTCCGTTTTCTCCCCCTTTCCGTCCGCGGTGATGAAAGCCACGTCTCGACCGGTGATCTTTTCTTTTTGCCGGCTCTGCAAAGGTTCTTGCAAAAACCCTTCATAACGGGTCGGCATACAATCCCTCCGTTTCTTCGCGGTTCATGTCAAACCTTGAACAAGGAAAAGCCTTCCGCCTCGGCGGAAGGCTTGGATTCCTCGGCGTCATTCCTTGGTGAGTTCATAGCGGACGACGATGTCCTCGTCATAACACTTGAAGAGGAAGCTCACCGTGATGAACAAAGTGACGGTCTCGTCGTCGTGTTTTTCATAGCCGACGGCGTAGTCCTGGCCGACGTAGAGGCGTAGGTCGTCATGGTCGTACGGGACGAGCAGGGCCCCTTGCAGGGCTTTGGCGCGGATCACGGGACCGTCGATCATCTTTTCGACGATGCTTCTTAGGAGTTTTCCGCCCGTGCTCTGGTTCAAGGCCTTGAAGACTTCATCACCGACAAAGAGCCCGTAGGGCTTTTCGGCGTAGGCGTCTTCGAGCTTCAAGATCCCCTCGGCGACGGCTTGCAGGATTTTTTCGGGCGCTTTCGTCATCCGCAGAGGTTTTTTCGCATGTTCGACGAGACCTTTCTTGCCGGCACGCGCGAAACCGTTGAAGACGGTGTCCTCTTCGAAGAGCGCCAACTTTTTGGCGGCCTCTTCCAAGGCGTCCAGTTCGACGCCCTCTTTGCCGCGGAGGATGTCGTCGAGCTCCCAACGGGAGAGTGTGAAGGCGACACGTCCTTCGACAAGAGGTTCCACACCGTAGGTGGCGGCACCGACGTCATTCTTCGACGCCTCCTGGACGATTTCATGGGTGCCGGTCTCGATGGCGGTCTTTCCGAGTCCGTGAGGACCGTCGACTTTCAAGATCTTGCGGGCCGAGAGCTGGGAAGCGATGACTTCGCGGGCCCGCTCGTCGATTTCTTGGAAAGCCGCGGCGGGTATCGGCGCGAGGCTTCTTTTCAACAGGTCCATCTTCATCCTCCTAACCTTTCATCTTTCCGATGCCGAGGTTTTGTGGCTCTTCTTCATCCTCGTCATCGTCGTGACCGTGGTCGCCGGTGATCGGGCCGTCCTTGAAGAGAATCTCTTTCAGTTCGGCGTCGAACTCGGGCATCTTTCTCCGGAGCCATTCGATGCCCATGACCGCGTGTTCGAGTTCCTCGTCGCGATTGTGCTTCAAAATGGCGCGCAGTTCTTCGTCGTCCGTCGCGGCCATGCGTTGGTTGTACCAGTCGACGGCGTCGAACTCCTCGATGATGCTGCGCAGGATGCGGGTGATGTCGCGCGTCTTTTCATCGAGTTTTTCCAATGGTTCATGGTATTGACCTGCCATGAGGTCACTCCCTTCCATGGTATTCTATTACAATGATATCACTCCGCACACATTCATTCAATGTTTTTGACTTCCATTGGAAAATCGCTTGCATTGTGTGGCCCGTTTGCGTATTCTGAAATAAACGTGTTGCTTGTGACAAGTCGTTTGTCAAAGGATGACAGCCATGCGCATAGCCACCTTCAACATCCGCATCGACGTGGATGCGGGTGAACGAAGTTTCCCAAACCGGCTTCCCCTGATCGAAAGAGCGCTCCTCGCGATGGACGCCGACATTGTCGGCTTCCAAGAGGTCGCGCCCGCGATGCGATCCGCTTTGCGAGTTTGTCTTCCGGATCATCGGGATTTCGGAAAGCCCCGGGAACAAGGAGGCGAAGCGAACCCGTTGTTCGTGAGAAAGAACCACACCGTGGAAGCCGCGACCACAAGACATTACGGAACCATCCCCTGCG
>PUKL01000112.1 GCA_003552275.1 Mollicutes bacterium | reverse complement strand
TCCCTCTTGGCCGCCTTTCGTCTTCCCACGGCGGGAAGCATCCTCGCAGACGGGAAAGACCCTTTCGAAAGAATGGAATGCACGACGGACACCATGTTCGTCTATGAAAACGACATGAGCGAAGAGACCGTGAAAGTGCGTTCATACATCGAGATTTTCGCCCGTTACAGAAAGTCTTTCGACATGACCTATGCGGAGACACTCGCCGCGCGCTTCTCGCTTCCTTTGGACAAGAAGGTGAACGAGCTCTCCAAAGGGGGCCGGGCCGCGTTGGCGATCATCATCGGCTTGGCGGCGAAAGCCTCTTTGACGCTTTTCGACGAGCCCCACCTCGGGCTCGACGCCACCGCGCGCGAGTCGTTCTATGAAGAACTCCTTTGGGCCCAAAAGGACCATCCCCGCATTTTCGTCCTCGCGACCTGTCTCTTAGACGAGGCGTCCCATCTCTTCGATCGCCTCCTCATCCTGCAGGAAGGAAAGCTTCGTTTCGACGAAGCGACGGACACCTTCTTACAAAGAGCCGTGAAAGTGACCGGCCCGAAGGAAGCCGTGCTGAAAATCGGAAAGAACCATGAAGAACTCGCCTGCAAAGAGTTGGGCGACACGCGCCAAGCGCTGCTTTTTTCGCACACGGGTCCGTTCAAAGCGAAAGAGACCCCCGGGGTGAGGGTGGAAAGACCCACACTCCAGGAGGTCTTCATCCATCTCACCCGGGAGGGATCGTCATGAAAGAACGCATCAAGTCCTTGTGGGAGAAGAACACCACCCGTCTCTTGGTCGACCTTTTCACGCTGCAGCTCCGTTGGACGGTGTGGTATCTGGCGATCCTTTTCATCCTCATCGGGGCCCTCAGGTTCCTCGTCGGTTTCGCCGACGAACGGGGGAATGTCATGTGGCTCGTCTTTCAACCCTCGACCATCTACATGTTCGTCATCGCGACCATCACGGGCTATGTGTTCTTGAGCTTCTACATGCGGGTCGGTCTCACACGGCGCGCTTTCTTCAAGGCGATGAGCATCTCCGCTTTGATGCTTGTTGCTTTCGTCGTTCTCTTTTCCGTCCTCGGTCAGGCGATTTTGGAACTTGTCGCCGGTATGAGCGCTTATGAAGCACCCAAAACTCATGCCGACTTCTTGGCGACCGATTCCTTCTATGTCCTCCCCGCGCTTTCCTATTTCGCCATCCTGCTATCCTACTACGTCGCGGGTTGGCTCGTCGTGACGGGATTCTATCGTTACCGAGGATATCGACCCGCTCTATTCATCCTCGCCGGCCTCGCCTTTTTGATTCTGAGTTCCCTCTTTTGGCGGGGGGAGAGTTTCCAGCTCTTCCTCTGGATCGGCGCGCGGCTGCCCGAGGCCCCGCTCGGTGTGGCCATCGCGGGCACCCTCTTCCTTTCCTTGCTGGGTGTCGTCGCTATACACCATTTTTTGAAGGATACGCCCATACGCTTGAAATGACGGATGCAAGGCCCCGTGAAGGGGCCTTTTTTTCACCCTTTCCAAGAGGGCGTCACTATAGTAGAATGAAAACGGAAAGAACGAACGAAAGGCGGGTCGAGCATGGAAAAAGAGACCTTTGCGACTGGGATCATCGGCGGCATGGGCACGGAAGCGACGAAACACCTCTTCGAGCTCGTCATCGAGAAGACGAAAGCGGAAAGTGACGCCGACCACATCCCCCTTTGCATCCTGAACGATACGTTGATTCCCGATCGTACCGCGCATATCATGAAGGGCGCCCCCTCCCCTTTGAAAAGGATCATGGCGAATGTCGAGACCCTGCAGAAGGTCGGGGTGGCCTCGTTCGCCATCCCCTGCAACACCGCCCACATGTACAGCGACCGCTTCAAGACCGTGAGCGGGATGCATTTCATCGACATGGTCGATGCCACCCTCAAACGGTTGAACGATTCTATCAAGAACACGTTCGTGCTGCTGGCGACCAAAGGCACCTTGCAAGAAGACGTCTACAAACGCGATGTGCTTTTTTGGGAGAAGAACATCCTCTATCCCGAAGGCGCTTTGCAAGAAACGATCAACGACATGATCTATGCCGTCAAGGCCGGCGCCGACAAAGAAACGATCGCCCGAGAGTTCAGCGAGCGTTTGCGGAAGGAATTTGGAAAGAACACGGCCTATGTCCTCGGCTGCACCGAGCTTTCCCTTTTGAAAGAGCATCTCGAAGGGGAACTCGACTGCTTTTCGAGTCTGGACATCCTCGCCGAAGAGATCGTCTCCTTCCATGAGACATGGAGAGAGAAGACATGAAAAAAAGAAACCCCGGACAAAGAGCCAAGGTCATCAAAGACCTCTTGGCGACCGAGCATAATCTGACGAAGAATCCTCTTATCGTGGAATTCTTGGAAACCTACATCGATTGCGAGATCACCGCGCACAAGATCGTCCGCTTCTACAAACGCGACAAATACAACAAGACGGATTCCTCCGTCATTTTGCACGTCCGCAACATCATAAACGCCGCCGCTCATTTCAACCTCTCCATATCGTCCGCCGATGTCCGCGCCCTCTTTGCCGGGGGCAAAGGAAAACGGGGCGTGAAGACCCCGCGTCAACTCCGGAACGGCTA
>PUKL01000050.1 GCA_003552275.1 Mollicutes bacterium | reverse complement strand
TGCGGCAAATCCGTCATAACGCCAAAAGATTGCACGAGACTTCGAAATCCCTGAACAACACCGCCAGAGATTTCCGTTTTCAAGCTTTCCGTTCGAACGTCGGCACCTTCCTGCACAATCTCCGCAAGAACGAACGCATCGCTGCCGTGAAGGACAGACTGGAAAAAATCAGGAACACGGCCAGAAATTTGCGGCAAAAACGAGTGACCCACGAATTCGAATCACTGACGAAGATCATGCGAAGGATCACCGAGAATCGCCTTTATCGGGCCTTTCCCGATGTACGGATGAACCTGTCTTTCAAGAACGAAGAGGACAAGAAGGAGGAAAACGGCGATGAGTGAGAACTACGACCGTTTCTTCACCTTGGCCGAAGACATCCTCCGTCATCCCGCCTTCCAGAGGCAAAAGGCCTATCGACACCACAAAGCCAGTCTTTTTGAACACTCCATCCTTGTCGCCTATAGCGCCCATCGGGTCGCGAGACGCCTCAAACTCGACGAGAAAAGCGTCGTTCGCGGGGCTTTGCTCCATGACTTCTTTCTGTATGATTGGCATGTCGAAGGAAGAAGAGTCAGAAAACCTCTTTTCAAGAAACACGGCTTCACTCACGCCCGCCGGGCGATGGAGAACGCCGACTTCTACTTCGATCTCAATCCTCGCGAAAAAGACATCATCCTGAAGCATATGTTCCCCCTGAACTGGAGACCGCCGAGATATCTTGAGAGTTGGATCGTCAACTTCGTGGACAGCATCGTGACAATCAAGGAGTACTTCCGCCGGTCGAAGAAGGAACACAATCCGCTTCTACAACATCTACATGAGCGTCTAAAAAAAGAGAGCCGGACCCGTGAATGAACGGGTGCGGCTCTTATATTTCGCTCCTCAAGCGCTGGATGAAGAGTTCCACCATGGTGACGATGATGATGAGGATGATCGTCCAGGCGAAGACATGGTCGTATTGCAGGTTGATCCTTCCCCGATAGAGCATATTGCCGATGCTTTGCGGTGATTGGGCGATGAACTCGGCCATGACGAGTACTTTGAATCCAAGCCCGATGCTCTGCAAGAAACCGGTCTTGATATAGGGGAAGGCCAAGGGGAGATAGACCTTGGTCATTTTTTTGCGCCAGGGGACCTTTTCCAAGAGGAGAGCCCATTTCAAAGTCGTGCTGATGTTCAAAACCCCCTGTTTCGCCGCTTCGAAAACCAAGGGGAAGATCATCAAGAACGTGATGATATAGAGCGAGCGGGTATGTCCGTAAAGAATCAGGATGATGACGATGAGCGATGCGACGGGAAGAGTCCTGAGACTGGTCACGACGGGGCGCATCATGGTCGCCAGTACGGGAGTGAAACCGGCCATGGTCCCGAGGACGATACCCGCCAAGGAGGCCATGCCGATCGCGGTGATGAGCCTTGCGAACGAGCGTAGTATGATTTGATAGGTGTTCTGGTCGGAAAGCAGAAAGACAAGTGTGTCCCACACTTGTCGGGGGTAGGGAAAGAAGTCCGGCTTGCCGATGCGTACGGCCTGGATTTGCCAAAGCAGAAGGATGATCCCGATGGTGAGAAGATAGAGCCAGTATTTCTTCATCAGTCACCGGGGTAGTAGAAATCGTCATCCGGAAGACGGCCGCGGATGAGATCGGGATTGAAGTCGAGAATCCTGTTGAAGTACAGTTCCAGGTCATCTCGGGATTCGGCGGCTGTCTTGAAGGCGATGTTGCTGCGAGGGATCGCTTCTTCTAAAACGTGCTTGGGGAAATCATAATCCAGGGCCACGGCGTATTCAGCGACGAGGGCGGGGTCTTCGTTCGCCATTTGGACACTGGTCTCGATGTGTTCCAAATAGCTGTCCACGACATCGCCGGGAAGAGTGTTCTTGACAAAGATACCGGCTTGGGGATAGGCGTCTTTACCCGTCATCTCCCGCCAGGCTTCTTGCAGGTCGATGACATGGAGGTCTTCCATGTCGGTCTGGCCGACGCTCAATACGGGCTCCGCCAAGAGCACAATGGCGTCGGTCTCCGTCTTCAAAGTCGCCAATGCCGTCTGTACGGAATCGACATAGCGGAGCGAAGGGTCGGTATCGAAGTCTTGTTCGGCAAGAAGCGAACGCGTGATGGTGTCGGGAGTCGCATTCTCTCCGAAGAGGGTGATTTCCTTGCCATCGATATCGGCGAGAGAGGCGATGGGGGATGTGGATACCAAATAGAGATTGCCCCAAGTCACCGTGGCGGCAAAACGGTAAGGGACATCGCCGGTTGCAATTAAATTGGCGCCGAGGTTCGTGGGGGCGAAGATGATATCGTGGCTTTCGCTGATGAAAGCCGCACTGAGAGGCTCGGCACCGCTCACGATGTCGATCTTGTAGTCGGCTCCGTCGATTTCGGGGCGGGTGTATTGGAAATATGTCTGTGAAAGACTCGGGCTTCCGCTGGGGGCCATGATTTTCAGTTCCATGCCGTTTTCTCTTTCACAAGCTGCGATTAAGAGAACCGTCGTCAACACGAAGACAAGAGTAAACAATTTTTTCATATGTCATCAACCTCCGGGACTATGGTATACTGAAGTCGACCAAAAATATGTAAC
>PUKL01000027.1 GCA_003552275.1 Mollicutes bacterium | reverse complement strand
GCTTGTCATCTTCTCTTTGACCCTTTGGACGGCCGTGTCGATGAAGCGTTTTTTGTTGCGGCCTTTGAGGGTGAGATCGCCATAGCGGACGAGAATTCTGTCGATCATGTTCGCACCAACTTTCCGAGCATGTCCATTCTATCATATTATCACAACCGTTGCGTTTTACGGCGAGATTTATTATCATTCTCTTGTGAGGTGGTTGCATGTTCGTCCCCGTCGAAAGAAGCAAGGACAAAGAAGAGAACTACCGGCTTTTGTTGGAGAATCTCCCCCACTACATCGACAAGGATACCCCCTGGTACACCACGCTCGCCAATGCCGCGAGCGTCATCGACTATTTTTTGTCCGATGTGAACTGGGTCGGTTTCTACATCGTGGAGAAAGACGCGCTGTATCTCGGTCCCTTCCAAGGTCTGGCCGGCTGTCTGAAAATCCTCTCGGGGCAAGGGGTCTGCGGAACGGCACTCGCGCGCAAAGAGACTGTCATCGTCGACGATGTCCATGATTTTTCCGGCCACATCACCTGTGACGCCGCCACCGAAAGCGAGATCGTCGTCCCGTTGTTGAAGGGGGGGCGCGTCATCGCCGTCTTGGATATCGACAGCCCGAAGAAGGCCCGTTTCGACACGAAAGACCGCAAGTGGCTCGAGAAGGTTTCGGCGCTTTTGGTTGACAATCTGGGCTGATTCGCATATAATGTCTTCGCATGCGTGATAAAGGCAGCTACATGATCCCTTCTTGCGCGAAGAATGGTCCGTGAAGGTCATCCAGTAGTCTCTGCTGGCGAGATGAACGATGCTAAACCATTCTGGCCGAGAACAAGGACATGGACTCTTTTTTTACGCAAATACGCTAAAAAGGAGGAATACGTATGGCACGCTACACCGGTCCCGTCTGGAAGAAGTCACGGAGACTCCGTTTCTCCACCCTCGAGACGGGCAAGGAACTCGGAAAGCGCCCCTATCCCCCCGGACAACACGGGCAGCGTCGCGGAAAGCCGAGCGAGTATGCGAACCAGCTCCACGAAAAACAGAAGGTTCGCTACACCTACGGCCTGAATGAACGCCAGTTCAAAAAGACCTTCCGCGAAGCGATGAAACTCGAAGGGAGAACGGGTGAGAATTTCCTCTTCCTGTTGGAGAGCCGCCTCGACAACCTGGTCTTCCGCGCCGGATTCGCCCGGACACGTCGCCAGGCCCGCCAACTCGTCACCCACGGACACTTCCGTGTGGACGGCAGGAAAGTGGACATCCCTTCCTACCGGGTCCGCCCCGGACAGAAGGTCTCCCTGCGCGACCGCTCGAAAGAGATCGCCGTCATCAAGAACAACCTCGAAGGCAACGACGATTTCCCGGGCTACATCGACTACGACGCCGAAAACCAGACGTTCACCTACACACGTCTGCCCGAGCGAAGCGAGATCCTTTCCGACATCAAAGAGAACCTCATCGTCGAATTCTACAGCCGTTAACACCACCGCGGAGCCTTCCGGCTCCGCTTTCTTTTGCCAAAGAAAGAGAGGATGTCCGTCGCGGACATCCTCTCTTTTTCACGTGTCATTTGTTGATATGTTCATGGGCGATGGAAAGCATCTTCAAGAAGTTCTTCGCCGAGAGGCTCGCGCCTCCCACGAGGGCGCCGTCGATGTCCTCCATGGCGATGAGTTCGCCGATGTTCTCGGTGTTGACGCTGCCGCCGTAGAGGATGCGGACTTTGTCGGCGGTACCGGCGTCATGGATGCGGCCGATCGTTTGACGGATGTTTTTGATGGCCTCGTCCGCCATCTCGGGTGTCGCGGTCTTGCCGGTGCCGATGGCCCAGATGGGTTCGTAGGCGATGACCACATCTTCCATCTCGTCGGCTTTCACGCCGGAGAGGGCCTTCTCCGTCTGTTCTTCGACATAGGCGTCCGTCTCGCCTTTTTCACGGACCGCCAAGGGCTCGCCCACGCATACGATGGGGGTGAGACCGTAGCGGAGAGCCTGGTGGAGTTTCTTGTTCACGGATTCGTCGGTCTCGCCGAAATGCTCTCTTCTTTCGCTGTGGCCGATGATCACATAGCGCACGCCGATGTTTTCCAAAAGCGCGGCCGACACTTCACCGGTGAAGGCGCCTTCGCTTTTTTCATGCATGTTCTGGGCGCCGATGCGAAGATTGTCGCCCTGTCTTTTCACAAGGTCCCGCAAAAGGGGCGCTTGGGCGCAGATGACACTTTCGACCATTTCCCGGTTGGGGATTTCCATGTTCACGTTGTATATGAACTGCAAAGCCTCGTCACGGGTCTTGAACATCTTCCAGTTGCCCGCGATGACTATCTTGCGCATGGATTTCACCTACTCCAACACTTTCTCGATTTCTTGGATCGCTTCTTCCGCATCGTCGCCGTCGGCGATGACGACGACATTCTCCCCGCTCGGAACGGCGAGGCTGATCAGCGAGAGGACCGACTTGGCGTCGACCACCTTGTCGGCGTATTCAAGTCGTACATCGGCCCGGAACTCGCTTGCAACCTGGACCAGCTTGGCCGCCAGGGCGGCATGGATGCCGGTGGTGTTCTGGATGACGATTTCCTTTTTCATGGTCTATCCCTTCTTCTCACAAATC
>PUKL01000102.1 GCA_003552275.1 Mollicutes bacterium | reverse complement strand
GGTTCGCCTTGATGTTTTTCTTCATATCTTCAAAGATGCGTTCATAGGGGTTTTGTGTTATCATGTCCATGGGTAAGCTCCTTCTGGTTTGAGGTTGTGCTGACTTTCATTATACCAGAGGGGCTTACTCCTTTTTGTTTCACTTTTCCAAGACGATTTTACACCACCTTTTCTATGCTTATTGTGGAGTTTTATCCGTCTTCGTTTTATAATGTTTTTAGGTGATTACATGATGATAGTGCTTTATGGCTTATATATGTTTGTCATGGGAAGCATACTCTCTTCCTTCTACACACTGGTCGGGATGCGGGTGCCGAGAGGCAGAAGAATCTCCGGTAGGAGTTTTTGTGACCATTGTGAGATGGATATACCTTGGTATGGTCTCATCCCCATTGCGGGATGGTTTCTGGTGCGGGGAAAATGCATCCATTGTGAGAAGAAGGTTTCGCTCAAGTATCCCTTATTGGAGTTTTTGGGCGGTCTTTTGTTTTTTCTAGGATATTTATATTTGCATGACAATGTGATAGAATACGTTATAACCATGGTGTTCGTCTCGCTTATGCTCATCGTGACGGTGAGCGACATCGAATACCAGCTTGTGCCCGATAAGATTCTCCTTGTCTTTTTCCCGTTACTACTAGGTCTACGCTTGGCGTTTCCGCTCACTACTTGGTACATGGTACTTCTCGGGGGTGCTGTGGGATTCCTCTTCATGTATCTCATCGCCCTTTACGGGAAGAAACGATTCAAGCAGGATGCTTTGGGCGGCGGGGACATCAAACTTTATGCTCTTGTGGGAATCTTTTTGGAACTGGAACTCGTCTTTTTCTCCCTCTTCTTGGCCGCCACATTGGCTTTACTGGGAGGAAAGTTGTTTCTTAGAAACATGAATCCCATACCTTTCGTGCCTTTCATCTTTTTGGGAAGTGTATTGGCCTACATCTTCGGACCTACACTCCTCGAATGGTACGCCTCACTATTCTAGAAAGCGGTGGTTGCATGGCCCGGAACACATTGAACGTCTTTTTCACCGACAGCGAGGTCTCTTTCATCGAGAAGCCCGACGGCTACACGATGAAGAAACTGAAATACAGTTCGGTGGAACTGCCGGCGGGCGTCATCGAAAACGGCGTCATCTATCGGGACGAAAAGCTCTTGAAGATTTTGAAGGAAACTTTCAAACTCTTCAAGATTCGGGCACGGACCGTCAATCTGGTCGTGCACGAGGAGCTTTTCACCTTCCGGAAGATCGAAGTCCCCATCATCTACAAGCCCAACGAGATCGGTGACTACATCGAACAACAAATGCAAAAGACGATCATGGTCCCCTTCGACGACATGAAGATGGACTATGTCATCCACTCGAAAAGCGAAGACCATTATGACGTCATCATGTTCTATGCGCCCAAGCACGAACTGAAGTCCTACGTCTCGCTTTTCTATCAGATGAACATGCAGGTCACAAGGACGGACATCCCGCCCTTGGCCCTGCATAGACTTTATTACTATCATAAACACGAGAACCCCGATTTGGAGTTCGAAAACGACATCATGTTCATCCCCGTCTTCAACGAGACCTACTCCCTCTACATCTTCGACGAGGAGATCCCGGTCTTTTCCCTCATGCAGAACGTGCAGGCGAAGAATCTTTCCGCCGACCGTTTCCTCGATGTCATCGACACCGAAATCGTGAAGATCGCGAACTATTACCGCTACAACATCCACAACGGTGACAGAAGCATCAAGAAAGTCGTCATCTTCAATATGTCGAGCACTTTCTCGAATGAAGACCTCGAGGAATACTTCGTCGAAGAAGGCTCGATGTTGAACACGGAAATCTTTTCGATGAAGAAGGTGAGCAAGGTGGTCGACACCTTGATCGACAGGGATTGCTACATCCCGCTTGCCGCCTCCTTGGTCGAGCGAAGGGGATGGTTCTGATGCCGAGCCGAAGATACAAAGAGCGTGATTCCTCGGACTTCATCCATGTCGACCTTCTGCCCGAGGTGAAACGCCCGCGTCAATTCAACGTGAATGTCGTCTTCATCGTGTTGGCGACCGTGATCCTCACCTGGCTCATCATCTACATCCCGCTTTCCTCAAGGCAGGAGACACTTGACACCGTCCTTGAGAGAAACAACGAACTGACCGACGAAAGGGACTCCCTCCGAGGCATCATCAACGAGCACCGGATCGAAGCGGACCGGGTCGCCTTGGCCGAAAGCATCGACGACATCAAGGCCCTCCAACAAGGTTACAACGTCTACATCGACGATTTCGAGAACGCGATCGTCTTCACTGATTCTTCCGGCTACCTCACCAGTTTCCGCTACAATGCCGTGGCGGGAGAGATTGTCTTCACGGTGGTCTATAGGATACCCATCGAAGCTTACAATCCTTTCCGCGATCTCGAATTCGAACTCCTCTCGCTCGATTATGTCGAGAATGTCAGCCGCAGCCCCCGCTCGCAGATCGCCCCCGGTTCCACCCGTTATTCCAGCCGCTTCACACTGGAGGTGAGCCGCCTTGCTGAGTAAGAGAGCGAGCGACATCATCATGATCGCCATCATCGCCGTCATCGCCTTGGTCGTCGTCGTGGTGCGCTTCCAGGTCTTGGGTGTCTTCGACGACCGGATCGAAGAGGCCGAACAACGAAACG
>PUKL01000145.1 GCA_003552275.1 Mollicutes bacterium | reverse complement strand
TTTTCGAAGACGGGCAACATCCCCCGCAATTCCCCCGCGGGGATGGTCTCTTCGAGAATCGTCTTGCCGAACGCCTCGATCGAGGTCCCGCCGGCGGCGATCGCCCCGTCGAAACCGATGCTTCTGACATCCTCGCGGATGGCCGCCCGGGAAAGTCCCGTCGCCAAGAATGCGAGGTGCCCTCTCTCCCTCAGGTTCTTGATGGCCCCGGCCACGGACGGCGGGAGATTCTGTCCCTTGTCCGTGAGGGTGCCTTCAATGTCGAAAAACACCACACTCATCGATATTCCCCTCCCTAGTGGGTTGATAAAAAATATGGCCGGCCCATCCGGGCCGGCTATGTGAACGGCCGCTCGCAGCGGTCGCTTCGTTGTCATGGCGGAGGGGAGGGGATTCGAACCCCCGCGTCGCGTCAACGACCTACTAGCTTTCCAAGCCAGCCCCTTCAGCCTCTTGGGTACCCCTCCGTCGGGTATGGGACGCATTCCTTGACTATGATACCATTCAACCCTTCATTCTGGCAAGCGCTTCGGGCAAGAAAGCGACAATATCCGTCGCGACCATCCCTTCTTCGCCGAAGGCCGCTTCCGCGAGACTTCCCGCCGTAGCATGGGCATAGACACCGTAAGCGGCCGCCGTGACGGGATCATGTCCTTCTCCCTGAAAGCGGGCGATGACGCCGGAGAGCACATCACCGCTTCCCGCGGTCGCCATGCCGGGCGTCCCGATCGCCGAGAGATACTGGATGTCTTCATGCACGATGAGCGTGACCGGGCCCTTCAAGACGATTGTGGCGCCGAAACGGCTCGCCAGGCCCGTCATGTGGTGAAAAGGGTCGCTCATGACGGCGCCGACAGACGTTTCGTGCAAAGCGGCTAGCTCGCCGGCATGCGGCGTGAGCACGGCATTGTCCAAGGAGGGCGAAGTTTCGAAAAGACGCTTCAGAACATGCAGACCGTCGGCGTCGATCACCGTGGGAATCCTCTTCTCGAGGACGTTGGCGAGGATCTCCCTGTCGGCGGGACTCTTTCTGCCGAGTCCCATGCCGAAAGCGACGGCCGTCGTCTTCTTCAGATGGGAAACGATGTCTTCTCCGTCTTCATAGACGGCATGCATGACTTCGGGGGGTGAAAGGATCCGACCGGTTTCGGCCGTTACGGGCGAAAGGGTGCGGACGAGGCCCGCCCCGCTCCGCAAAGCGGCCTCGGCGGTGAGGATCGACGCCCCTTCCATACCGCGGTTGCCGCCGATGACGAGGATGTTGCCGTAATCGTATTTGTGGGTGTTCTTCTTCCGCAGCGGGAGGGCTCCCGCAAAGGTTCCATCCTCGATGAGGTAGCGGTCGGTGATCGATGGGGCCATGAGAATGCCGGCATCGGCCACGTGGATGACGCCGTGATGGTCCAAGGCGTCGGCGAGCAGATTCCCCGTCTTCAACACTTGTACGACGATGGTGTGATCGGCCCGGATGACACTCCCTTCGGCGAGGCCGTTGTAAGCGTTCAACCCCGAGGGGATGTCGATGGCGACGATCAGCGGGGATTTTTCGTTCATGACGTTCACGACCTCGCCGGCGACACCTTTGATTGCACCTTCGACACCGATGCCGAAAAGCGCGTCGACAACGAGGTCGCAGGCGGCGAGTTTCTCTTCGAGAAGGGCCACATCGTCATGACCGCGGACGACGTCGAAGGAGGTCGCTTCGCGTTTCACCTTCGCAAGCATCGTACGTGCCGGCTCGCGCAAGGCTTCTTCACCGCCGACGAGCACGAGGGCGACTTCGATGCCGTCATCGAGCAGATGACGGGCCAGACCGAAACCGTCGCCGCCGTTGTTGCCGGGGCCGGAGACGACCACGACATGCCGGATGCCCTCGAGGATCCCCTCTTCTTCCATGACACCGTGGATCGCCCTGGCGGCAGCCTCCATGAGGTCGAATTCGCCGATCCCTTTCTTGGCGAGTGTCGCTTTGTCCGAACGGCGCATCTCTTCGGGGGTGAGTACACGTTTTTTCACGGGATTCCCTCGCTTTGTCATTTGGTGCCGAAAAGCCTGTCTCCGGCATCGCCGAGACCCGGCACGATGTATTTCTTGTCATTGAGCCCTTCATCCAAAGCCGCAAGATAGACGGTGATGTCGGGGCAGTTCTTCTTCACGAATTCGAGGCCTTCGGGACAACCGACGATGCTCACGAAGCGGATGTCCCGGGCGCCACGTTCTTTCAGGATGTCCACGGCCGCCTTCACCGTGCCCCCCGTGGCGAGCATCGGGTCGAGCACGAGCACGACGGCGTCTTGCAAACCTTGCGGCAGTTTGGCGTAATACTGTCGGGGGGTGGACGTCTTTTCGTCCCGATAGAGGCCGATGTGCCCGATCTTGGCATGGGGGATGAGCATCTGCACGGTCTCGACCATGCCGAGCCCCGCCCGGAGGATGGGAACGAGCACGACCTCCTGGTCGAGCATCTCCGTCTCCGTCTCACACAACGGGGTTTGGAGACGGACCTTCTTCATGCGAAGGTCTTTCGTCGCCTCATAGCACATGAGTCCCGAAAGCTCGCTCATGATGGAGCGGAACTGGGTCGTCTTCGTTTCCTTGTCGCGCAGCAGGGCGACTTTGTTCTTGATGAGGGGGTGGTCGTAGAGAACGGTTTGCATGTTGGCCTCCTT
>PUKL01000087.1 GCA_003552275.1 Mollicutes bacterium | reverse complement strand
TCGTGTCCCGTTTCGGCTTTCGGCGCTTCCTTTTCGGCGAGGAGACGGGCTTTGTGTTTCTTTTCCGCGAGTTCGTGCTCTTTGAAGGACTTCGTCTTCATCCCTTCGAGCTCTTCGATCAGACGCTCGGCTTGCCGGCGTTTTTCCCGCATCTCCCTATCCTTCTCTTCCGCGAGTTTCTCGCGCAAGTTGTGGCGTTCTTCCTGCAAGGTCTTCTTCAATGAGCGAACCGCTTTTCTTTCCTCTTCCAGTTTGCGGTTCGCTTCTTCGTGCCTGACGATCTCGGAATCGAGCTTCTTCGCCTCTTTTTTCAGTTTTTCGATGAGAAGACTCACTTCGTCCTGGGTGGTCACGGCTTCACGTTTGGCCCGCTCGATGATGTCCGTCTTCAACCCCAACCTTTCGCCGATGAGAAAAGCGTGGCTCTCCCCCGGCGTCCGCAACAACAACCTATAGGTCGGTTTGAGCGTCTTTTCGTCGAATTCGACACTCGCGTTCATGATGTGGTCGTTCGTGTAGGCATAGGCCTTGAGCTCGGGATAATGCGTCGTGGCGACGACGATGCTTTCTTTTCGTGAAAGGTGGTCGAGGATGCTCATGGCGAGCGAGGATCCCTCTTTCGGGTCGGTGCCGGTCCCCAGTTCGTCGAGCAACACGAGTTGGTCGTCGTCATAGGTGTCGATGATGTCGACGATCCGTTTCATGTGCGAAGAGAAGGTCGAGAGGGACTGTTCGAGGGATTGTTCATCGCCGATGTCGGCACGGATGGCGGAAAAAACGCGGATCCGGCTCCCTTCCATGGCGGGGATCATGAGCCCGCTTTGGGCCATGAGATGGAGGAGGCCGATGGTCTTCAGCGTCACGGTCTTGCCGCCCGTGTTCGAGCCCGTGATGACCATCATCTTCGTGTCGGCATCGAAGGTGATGTTGTTGGCGACGACTTCGTCCGCCGGAATCAGGGGATGACGGGCTTTGAGGAGACCGATCGTCTCCGCGATGATAGGCACGGAGCCGTCCGTTTCGTGACCATAACGCGCCTTGGCGAAAAGGAAGTCCAGATGCGCCAGGATGCGGTCGTTTTCTTGCAGTTCGTCGACGTTGGCGGCCACTTCTTGGGAGAGCGCGCGGAGGATCCTTTCAATTTCGCGGGCCTCTTCCGTCTGTAAGCGGAGCTTCTCCGCCGAAGACGCCCGCACACTCTCGGGCTCGATATAGACGGTCTCGCCGCTGGCGGAATAGTCGAGGATGGTTCCCTTGACATTGTTCTTTTCGGAAGCCTTCACGGGAATGACATAGCGGTCGTGCCGGATGGTGACGAGTTCCTCGGCGAGTTTCTTCTTCTCCCTCTTCAAGACGGACTCGATGTTTTCGCGGATGCGTCGCTCGGTCGTTTGGAGACGCTTGCGGATGCTCTTCAGTTCCTTGGAGGCATCGTCACGGATGTCCCCCTTCTCGTCGAAAACGTCCGAAAGCGCTCCCCGGAGCTCTTTCAAACTGTGCAACCCGGAGGCGAACTCGGCGATGCCGAACTCCTCTTCGAGGGTCTCGGGTAGCTTGCGCATCGTGCGACGGACCTCTTGGGCGGTGTCGATATGGTTCCTGATGCGTTGAAAGGCTTCCCGCTCGAGGACGGCCCCGATGGAAGCGTGTTTGAGATCCTTCGCGATGACCAAAAGACCGCCGAAGGCGGGCTCTGCGCCCTCTTTCACATAGACGAGGGCTTCTTGGATTTCGACATAAGCCTTTTCGAGTTCGTCTTTGTCGTCCGTGGGCGAAAGCTCTTCGACCAGTCGCTTTCCGCCGACTGAACGAGCTTCACGACGGATCCTCTCTTTGATCTTGTCGAATTCGAGGATGGTGGTGTCGTAGCGCATAGTATCACTTCCCGCACCTGTCATTTTACCAAAATACATGCTAAAATACATCTTGGGAAGTGAAAAAAGATGAACTATGTGTTGGAACTCACACCGGAACAGACGGATTTTCTCCTCGATTATTACGCCCCCGCCCGGGACAAAGCGACCGAAGAGCACATCCGGGCGCGTTTTCGCCCGGAAGGGTTGATCATCACCGTCTATGCCTCGGGCAAGGTGATGTTCCAGGGGAAGAACGCCGAAGAGGCCTACTTCTTCTGGTGTGAAGTCTTTGCCATCGTGCCCGTGGAGAAGAAGGCACGGAAGACGACGGATTTCTTCACCCCCTCCATCGGCAGCGACGAATCGGGGGTGGGCGACTATTTCGGCCCGCTCACCGTCTGCGCCGTCTATGTCGACGAAAGCGCGGCGAAAAAAATCGAACCGCTCGGCGTCAAAGACTCCAAGACCCTGAGCGACAAAGAGATCAAACGCCTCGCACAGCGTTTGCTCGGTATCGTCCCCGCCAGCCTCATGGTCCTCGACAACGAAAAATACAACCGGCTCGTGGCCGAAGGCTACAACGCCCATCGTCTGAAAGCCTGGCTCCATGCCCAAAGCCACAAGCGACTCGCGGAAAAGATCGACAAACGCCCCTTGATCGTCGTCGACAAGTTCTGTGAAGAGGAGACCTACATGAAGTATCTCGAAGGTTTCGAGAATCCCTTGACCCCCGACCGCTTCCTCTTCCGGGCCGAAGCGGAATATGCGAGCGTCGCCGCGGCGAGCATCATCGCCCGGCACGCCTTCCTCGAGGAACTGGCGAACATGAAGG
>PUKL01000148.1 GCA_003552275.1 Mollicutes bacterium | reverse complement strand
TCTTTGAACAGGCGGAAGAGATCCTCGACTATGACGGCGACATCGAGTTCAAACAAAGAGGCTATCTCGTCGTCGCCTCCAACAAGGAAGAAGACGAGCAGTTCGCCAAAAATGTAAAACTGCAGAACTCGCTCGGCATCCCGACGAAACACCTCACGCCCGCGGAAGCGAAAGAGATCGTTCCCCATCTGAACACTGAAAATATGACCAGCGCGACGTTTTGTGCGACGGACGGACATTTGAACCCCTTCACGATGACCGATGCCTACTACAAGGCTGCGAGAAGACTCGGTGTGGAGATCCACACCGGCACGTCCGTCGAAGACATCGTCGTCGAAAACGGTCGCATCAAGGCTGTTGTGACGGACAAGGGCACCATCAAGACCGATGTCGTCATCAATGCCGCCGGCGGCTATTCGAAACAGATCGGCGAGATGGCCGGCATCGACATCCCCGTCTTCAGCCAGAATAGAGAGATCCTCGTCACCGAGCCCGTGGAGCCTTTCCAGAACCCGATGGTGATTTCCTTCTCGAAGAACATCTATTGCCAACAAGTGCCTCACGGCGCCTTCATCATGGGCCGGGGAGACGACCGTGAGCCGGGTCTCTCTATGGAATCGACCTGGCGCTTTCTCGACGAGATGGCCAAGACCGCCGTGGGCCTCTTGCCACCCTTGGGTGAACTCCGCGTCATCCGGCAATGGGGCGGACTCTACAACATGAGCCCCGACCGCCAGCCCATCATCTCCGGTACGGATGAAGTCGAAGGCTTCTACATGGCCTGCGGGTTCAGCGGCCACGGTTTCATGTTCGCCCCGATGACGGGTCTGCTCTTGAGCGAACTCATCCTCGGTGAAGAAACGACGGTCCCCATGGACGAGCTCGCGCTTTCCCGCTTCGACGGCAAGGACCTCGAAGCGTATGAAACAAGCGTTGTCTAGTTCTCTATTATGAATGAGGAGAAATGACCATGGAAACCTACCCCTACCGCCATGAGCCGCTCACGGATTTCACCCTGAAAGAGAACATCGAACTCTACAAGGAAGGTCTCAAGATTGTCGAGGACTACCTCGGCAAAACCTATCCGCTCGTCATCGGTGGTGAGCGGGTGGAAAGCGAAGAGACGAGGGTTTCACTGAATCCCGCCGATCACGACGAGGTGATCGGGACCATCCACCAAGCGAGCGTGGATGATTGCAAGAAGGCGATGGCCGTGGCGCTTTCGACCTTCGAGACCTGGTCGCGTGTCGACCCGATGTTCCGGGCGGACGTGCTCTTCAAATCGGCGGCGATCCTTCGTCGGAGGCGCTTCGAGTTCGCGGCACTCCTCACCAAGGAAGCCGGGAAGCCCTATGCGGAGGCCGATGCCGATGTGGCCGAGGCGATCGACTTCTTGGAGTATTACGGAAGAGAGATGCTCAGAATCCGGGAAAAAGACAAAGAGGTGCTCTCCCGGAGAAATGTCGAACGGAACGAATACCGCTTCATACCCCTGGGGGTCGGCGTCGTCATCACGCCCTTCAATTTCCCCTTGGCGATTCTTGCGGGCATGACGAGTGCGGCCGTCGTGACCGGGAACACCGTACTTTTGAAACCCGCGAGCACGACCCAGACCATCGCCTACAAGATGCTCGAGGTGTTCGAGGAGGCCGGTCTTCCCGACGGCGTGATCAATTTCGTGCCCTGCGAAGGCAAAGAGGCCGGCGATTACATGGTCAAACACCCAAGGACCCGCTTCGTGAGTTTCACCGGCAGCAAGGATGTCGGTGTGAGTATCTATGAGAACGCGGCCAAAGTGCGGCGAGGGCAGATCTGGTTCAAGCGTGTCATCGCCGAGATGGGCGGAAAAGGAGCTGTCATCGTCGATGAGGACTATGACGTGGAAGAAGCCGTCGACATCCTCATCAAGAGCGCTTTCGGCTATAGCGGACAGAAGTGCAGCGCCGCCACGCGTGCGTTCGTCCATGAGAAAATCTACGAGGAATTCTTGGCGTTACTCAAACTCAAGACGGAAAAACTCAAAGTGAACGATCCTGCGACCCCTGCGACCTTCATGGGGCCCTTGATCGACGAAAAGGCCTTCAAGAAGGTCATGTCCTACATCGAGACGGGCAAGGAGGAAGGCACACTCCTCACCGGTGGCCGCGGTGATGATTCCGAAGGCTACTATGTCGAACCGACGATCTTCATCGACCTGAAAGCGAAAGCGCGCGTCATGCAAGAGGAGATTTTCGGTCCCGTCCTTTGTGTGAACAAGTTCAAGAAATTCGAGGATGCCATCCGGAAGGCCAACGACACCCAATACGGCCTCACGGGAGCCGTCCTTTCCAACAGCCGCGAACATCTCGAACTGGCGCGACACGAGTTCCATGTCGGCAATCTCTACTTCAACCGGGGCTGTACCGGGGCGATTGTCGGTTACCAACCCTTCGGCGGTTTCAACATGAGCGGCACGAACGCCAAGGCCGGCGGACCCGAATATCTCACGCTGCACATGCAGGCCAAGACGGTCACCGAACAATACTGAAGCCTTTTCGCAAGGTCTTCATAGACAGAAAAAGTGTTGTTAACGCAACACTTTTTTTGTTATGATAGGGTTGATTGGACGTGATGGTATGCGAGTGAGCCTCACGAAGCTCTTTTTTTCCTTCTTGAAGATCGGCGCGTTCACGTTCGGGGGAGGGTATGCGAT
>PUKL01000051.1 GCA_003552275.1 Mollicutes bacterium | reverse complement strand
GTCCTTGTTTTTCAGAAAGAGGTTCTCGAGGCCCTCTTCAAAGGAGAAGACTTCTTTCAGCGATGAAGAGGTGTGCAGCTGCAGAAGGTAGCGGAAGTAGGGTGCGGCCGCCTCCCAGTCGACGACCTTTTGCTCTTGCAAGGAGGAAAGTACATAGGGAGGAACGCTTTCGGTGATGTCGCCGCCCTCTTTTAAGTGTTTGCGGATGGCGGTCGCACTCTGGATTTTTTGCGTCTTGTCGTAATCGTCATGGTAGCCCGCGGCGATCCTTTTCACGACTTGGGCGCGGATGTCGCTTTGCAGGTGGTGGATGGCTTGCAGGTATTGGATGCCGAGCATGTCGTTCGGGCTGTTCGCGAGGGTTCTCCCCGTGAGTTCTTGTAAAGCGCTCTCGGCACTCGAAGGAAAGCTGGCCCCTTCTTCGAGATGGACCTTCAAGGCTTCATCGAACGCATCGGTCCGCAGGAGCTCGGCGATGAAACGCAAATTGTCGATCTCGCCCGATTCGCTTCCGAACACGAGTTCGTCCGCCCCGAGACCATCGAGGATGTCCACGGCCGCCAAGGCGAAACGGTCCGCATTCTGCAACACGAGGACGCCCGGAATCTCGACGACGAGATCGACTCCCGCATCCAACGCCCAACGGGCCTTCGCGAATTTGTCGACCAAGGAGAATTCACCACGCTGGACCACATTGCCGCTCATCGCGGCGATGACCACATCGGCTTCGGTGAGTTCTTTGGCTTTTTGCAGATGATAGAGATGTCCGTGATGCAAAGGGTTGTATTCCACAACCACGCCGAGGACCTTCATGGACGACACTCCTTCCGTTGCTCCTCATTATACCTTATGTTTGACTTTCCGTTCAATAGAACCTATAATCGGAGACGTATACTTTTGGGGGTGGGACCATGTTGAAATTCACCGTCGACGAGCTGAAGAAGAAGATCCACCAAGACCCCACGTTGCAGGACACGGTCGACATCAGCGACTTCGTCCCCGAGGGCGAAGACATCCTTTCCGTGTCTTGTGCCGATGTCAAAGGCGAAATCGACATCGAGAACGACGAGTATTATCATTTCGACCTAACAATCAAGGCGACGTTGACCGTCGCTTGTGCCCGGACATTGAAACCGGTCGAACTCGACCTCGACTTCACCGTCGTCGAGACGTTTTCGCATGATGAAAAAGACGAATACCGACAGATCGAGGGAATCACTATTGACTTATTGCCCGTGATATGGTCTAATATATATTTGGAAAAACCGATGCGTGTCATCCATCCCGACCACGTGGATGATGAACGTTTCCCCTCGAGCGAGGAATGGGACAAGAAGAAGAAACGGACACGTCCCGAACTCAAAGAACTCGAGAAGTACAAAAGTTAGGAGGACACGAAATGCCTGTCGTTCCGCAAAGAAGGACCTCGAAGACGCGGAAACGCAAACGCCGTACACACTACAAACTCCACATGCCCGGCATGGTCGTTTGCGAGAACTGTGGCGAGATGAAACTGAGCCACCGTGTCTGCAAGTCTTGCGGCCACTACAAAGGTCGCGAGGTCGTGAAAGAGAAAGAAGAAGAAACCGTTGATACCGAATCCGCCGAGACCAAGGAGTAGGTGTCGAAAGAAGCGCTTATCCAAGCGTTTTTCTTTTATATGAAAGGAACATCCGCCATGGAACACAAACCCGTCCTCTTCCATGAGGCGATCAGTGAGCTCGCCGTCCGTTCCCGGGGCACATATGTGGATTGCACCCTGGGAGGCGCCTCCCACGCGGAGGCGATTTTGCACAAGCTCGCCGACGGGGGCCGACTCTTCGGTTTCGACCAGGATGCCCAAGCCGTCCGGAGAGCCCGCGAGCGCCTCGGGGACCATGAGATTTTCACTCCCATCAAGGAGAACTTCCGTCATCTTCGCTCCGCCTTGGCCGAGCAAGGCGTCCAAACGATCGACGGCGCCCTCTATGACCTCGGGGTGTCGAGTTTCCATTTCGATGACGCCGGTCGCGGCTTCAGTTACCGTTTCGACGGACCTTTGGACATGCGCATGGACGAAAGTGCGTCTCTGACCGCGAAAGATGTCGTGAACACCTGGGAAGAACGCGAACTCAAGCGGATCCTTTATGAATACGCAGAAGAGCGTTTTGCGTCACGCATCGCGCGTGCGATCGTCAACCGGCGGAAAGAGAAGCCGCTGTCGACCACGCTCGAACTCGTGGATGTAATCAAGACCGCCATGCCGGCGAAGGCCCTCCAGTCCAAGGGGCATCCCGCCAAACGGACCTTCCAGGCCTTGCGCATCGCGGTGAACGATGAGCTTGCGGCGTTGGAAGAAAGCCTGCAAGATGCGATCGACATGCTGAATCCGGGGGGAAGGATCGTCGTCATCAGCTTCCATTCCCTCGAGGACAAAATTGTGAAACGTCTTTTCAAGGAGGCGTCCACCGTGTTCCATCCCGAGGGACTGCCCACCATGCCGAAAGAGGAGCCCGACTACTTCCTGGTGCATAAGAAAGTCATCCGGCCGACACCCGAGGAAACTGAGACGAACCCCCGCGCAAAAAGTGCCAAAATGCGCGTACTCGGGCGCTTTCCGGAAAAGAAAAACCCTTCGTGTGAGGCTTGACAGTCTCGCGCGGTTCATGGTATCATATGAGCGCTTGGACAAAGGGCGGGTGTAGTTTAATGGTAGAACCTCAGCCTTCCAAGCTGAATGTGAGG
>PUKL01000028.1 GCA_003552275.1 Mollicutes bacterium | reverse complement strand
TCGCTCTTCGTCTTCTCGAGGCCAACGGCGAAGATATCCGGGAACTCTATCTCCGCCGTTACATCGAAGACATGCCCCCTACAGACGACATCCCGAGCATCGCCGAAGCGACAAAGGACCGGCCTTCCCCTCCGAGTGAACACTGGCTGCGTGAACTCTTCAAACACATCAACCATGGCGGGAATCCGGTCCTCGATACAGTATGAATGATGACTCTTCATTATATCAGACATTTTCCAATAAGATTTGACACTAGGCCCCTTGACCCGACTGACTAGGCATCTCATGATTCTATCTCTTTTCTTATGGGCCATTCTCTAGTATACTGTCTATGACAAGGGGGCGTGTACCATGAAGAAGCCCAAGATGTTCAGAGTATCGATGATTTTTGTCCTTTTGTTCACCACCATCCTCTTTTATGAGGTCACCTTCCGTCTGGCGGCATTGGAAAGAGGGATCGATGCCTATTTTTGGCGTGTCACTTTGTTCTCGTTCACATACGCCGCCTTTTTGACGTTCTTCCTGCGCTTTTTCAAGCCCGCCCTCGTCAAGGCTTTCATCCTTGTTTCGTTGGTGCTTTTGAACGCCCTCTATTTCTCACAGACCATCTATTATCTCGTCATGGACAATTTCTGGTCTGTGAGCGCTTTGGCCCGTGCCGGCGTTGTAATCGGCTTTTATGACCGCATTTTCCGGAATTTCGAGTGGATACAGATTCTCTTCTTCGTCCCGCTGCTCGCGTTCATCGTCTACCTTGTCGTGAGACGCCGCCATAACAGGAAAACCTTCGATATCCGCTATGAGAGACCTTTCACACCGTTCGTCCATCTTTTGGCATCTTTTGTGTTGCTCTTGCTCGCTGTGCAGACCATCAGCAGCAAACCGCTCCCGGACGAAGATTACGACTACATCTATTCCGACACCGACCTCTACGAGATGGTGTACAGCCCGCGACTTTCCATCGATCGCTTCGGCCTGCTGACCTACACCCGCATCAACTTCCGCAACATGTTGAAATCACCGGAAGAAGAAGAGCATCTGGACGAGCTCGTCGAGCGCTTCTTCGAAAACCGCGAACCGCATGCGGAAAACGAGTACACGGGACTTTTCGAAGACAAGAATCTGATCATGATCCTGGCCGAGTCTCTCGACACCTTCAGTATCGACCCCCATCTCATGCCCAATCTCTACGGCATGAAGGACAACGCCTTCATTTTCGACAATTTCTATGCTCCCCCCTATTATCAGTACACGGCCGACACCGAATTCATGATGCACACTTCCTATTTCCCGAGCGCCGACGCGGAAAACATGCTTTCCATGGCGGCCTATCTGGATAACGAATTCCCCGAGACTCTCCCCACACGCTTCCGGGAAGCCGGCTATCACAGCATCGCCCATCACAACTATACCGATCATTTCTATCCGCGGAGCGACTTTCATCTGAACACGATCGGTTTCGACGAATACTACAGTGCTGTCGACCTCGGCCTCCTAGACGAGGATTTCGTCCCCGGTGCACCGCGTGACAGCGAAGAGGACATCGTGGGATACCACCCCTGGCCGAGCGATCTTGACATGTTCGAACAATCCCTCGACAACATTTTGGATCACGAGCGGTTCTTCGCCTATTATCTGACCGTGAGTGGCCATCTGCCTTATGACGAAGACCATCCGATCGCCGTCAGGAATCTACCGATCATCGAAGAGATCTTCGCCGATGAGGACGTCCGTTTCCAAGAACGACTCGAAGCCTTGGATAAAAACCTCCAAGAGACTTTCCTCCATTTCCACGCCGCCCACTATGAGCTCGATTTGGCATTGGGCTACCTTCTGGAAAGACTGGAAGACGAAGGACGCCTGGAGGACACGGTCATCATGATCGCGAGCGACCACTTCGCTTACGGTATCCCCCGGCGGAGTGTCGAACAATATGATGATGTGAAGGATCTCGAGGAAACCGCCTTGAACATGCATAACGTCCCCTTCCTCATATACAACCCCTCCCTTGAAAGGACACACATCGACAAGACAATGTCGAGTGTGGATGTCATGCCGACATTGGCCAACCTTTTCGGGATCGAGCTCCATCATGACCGGATCATGGGAGAAGATGTCTTCAGAGAAGAAGACAACACCGTGGTCTTTGTGAATTCCGAGTTCTTGAATGCCGACATGTTCTATGACTTGAACAAACAAGACCCGATCGGCATCCGCACCGAGGGCATCACGGAAGAACAAGTCCTGCAGCAACACAACCGCATCATCCACAAACAACAGCTCTCCCGCTATATTCTCAACACCGACTATTTCGGTCGCACTTCGACCGACCCGCCCGAAGACGAGGATTGACAAAACCAAACACCCAAGCGATTTCCCATACAAAAGGCCCGGTTTCCCGGGCCTTTATCTTTGGTCTATTCCGCATACCATGTGATGCCGAAACCTTTTTTCCCGATGTGGATGGAGAACACCGGTCCGATATAATCGGTCGTGGTCAGCTTGATATCGTCGAACAACTCTTCGAGTCGTTCTTTCAGGATGTCGACGCTCTCTCTGGAATTGCGGTTGACCAGACGGACATGGAGCGTCTTCTTGCCTTCGGCATCTTTTTTGATGATGTTCAGAATGTAGTCATAGAGTTTCTTGAACGTCCGCTCTTTATGGACGAGTTTCAGTTTCCCCTCGACGAGACGGATCAAAGGTTTGATGCGGAGGACCGTGCCCAAGAAGGC
>PUKL01000025.1 GCA_003552275.1 Mollicutes bacterium | reverse complement strand
CTTCGTAGGCGATATGCGCCGTGTCGGCGATCGTACCGTCAAAATCGAAAAGCACCCATCTAGACACGTCTCCTTTCACCCCCGTAGAAGTAGGCCAAAATAGCCCCGGAACCCAACAGGGCGACATAAGAGACAATGAGCGGCAAGGATCCGGCAAGCATCTCGCGGGAGGGAAAGATGCTGATTGCGGAGCCGACGAGAAAACCGATGATCGTGCAATAGGTCGTCTGACGGAAATTGTGCGTGAGATAGTGCATGGTTTTGGAAAAGACGATGAAACCGGCCAAAGCGCCCGTGGCGATCGCGATGAGAAGGGGCCAGTTCACTGCGGAGATGGCACTGATCAATGTCGCATAGACGCCGATGACCAATAGGACCATGGCGCCGCTGATCCCGGGAACGAGTCCCGTCCCCGCCGCGAGGAAACCGGCCATGAAAAGCAAAGCGAAGGTGCGTACGGATGTCTCTTCCAATGGTGTGGTGGCCGCACGGTCGGGAAGGTTCAGCCAGACGACGAGCACAAGCGCAAAAAGCAAGGGCAACAGGTTCCGTATATGGAACTGTTCTCCCTCGCCCATCTTGCGGACTTTCTTGTACAACACCGGCGTCGTGCCGATGATGAGACCGATCATGAACATGCTCACTTGGTTCGGATACGTCTTCAGCACCCGCTCGACAACGTTCGCGAAAATGAAAGTCGCGATCACGACCCCCGCGATGAGCGGCACCAGGAAAAGCAGATGCCGCGCCTTTTCTTTCCCCTTCGAGAAGAACGAACCGAAGGCGTCGATCATTCTTTGATAGACACCGGCCACCACGGCGACAGTGCCGCTCGACACCCCGGGCACAAGGCCCGCGACACCCATGAAAAGACCGGCGACGAACGTTTTCACGACACCCATGAACCGTACAAGCATGAGACCACCGCTTTCTTCTGACTACCCATCACCATTATAACAAAGAACGACCTCGCGCCGACAAGAATATTGACACTTTCGTCAGGGAATGGCCGCAAACATTTACAAAAAGGCCGCTATTGACTATAATAAAGTAGTCAATAGTCGACAGACGAGGAGGGGAGCACCATGCCGACCATCAAAGACGTTGCCAAAAAGGCCAATGTCAGTGTCGCCACGGTCTCGAGGGTTTTGAACCAGTCGGGCTATGTTAGCGACGAGACGCGGAGACTCGTCGAGGCCGCCATCCGGGAGCTCGACTACATCCCGAACGAGCTCGCACGTTCGCTCTTCAAGAAACAATCGAAGATCATCGGTGTCATCGTTCCCCATCTATCCACCTATTTCTTCAGTGAACTGATCGAGGCCATCGAGGCCTATTTTCTCGAAGAGGGCTATCACCTCATGGTCTTCAACGTCAACGAGGACCTCTCCCAAGAAAAGAAGGTGTTGAACGTCTTCAACCAATACAACATCGACGGTCTCATCCTCGTCACCCACATTCCCGATATCAAGAACTATCTGAACCTCGACATCCCCATCCTCTCCATCGACCACAAACTCACAGACGACATCCTCGCCATCTCTTCCGACAACACCGAGGGCGGCCGCCTCGCCGCGAGACACTTGATCGAGAACGGCTGCGAAAACCTCCTCCACATCCGGGGTCCCTCCGTCCTCATGACGGTGCAAGACAGGACCAAGGGCTTCAACGAGATCGTCGAAAAGAAAGGGATCCCTCTGCACACCCTCGATCTCGACTTCCGCAAACCCGACCTCGAAGACATCAAGCGCTTCCTGGCCGAACATCCCGAAGCCGACGGTGTCTTTTGCGACAGCGACACCATCGCCATCACCACCATCCGCGCCGCCCACGAACTCGGCAAAGCCGTCCCCGCGGACTTGCAGATCGTCGGTTTCGACAACATCGAATTCGCCGAGCTCATCACCCCCTCCCTCACCACCATCCAACAATCCATCGCCGATCTGGCACGCACGGCCTATGAAAACATGATCGCCTTGATCGTGGGTGAAGAGAACAGCCAAAAGGAGAAAATCCTCCCCGTCAAGCTCATCGAGCGCGAATCGACGCGCAAGAAACACTGATCCTGTTTGTGTCATAAACACCATCGTTCCAAGATGAAAAGCTCCCTCCTTGGTCAGATAGACACCAAAGAGGGAGCTTTTTTGGATGAAATCTCATTCAACGCTCCTCGATGATCAAAGGCAAATCCGCGCGTGCGACTTCACTGTCTTTGACGATGCATTCTCGGTCCTTGATCCTATCGTGGTATGTGCCGTCCTCAAGCGGCACGGAAATCTTGCCTTTCTCCGTGCCGAGATGAAAGAGGCCCCTGACCCGGCGGGCATCGTGTTCGTATGTCGCATGGACGACATCCTTGCAGGGGAGTTTCTCGATGCTGTAACGCCCCTCCGAGAACATCCTGCCGCGTGTCAGCGCGGCGAGTCGTTGGATGAATCCGCTTTTGTCGGGGCCTTGCCATCGCAAGGGGTCTTTGTCGAAAAGGGAGGGCTGATGGTCACTGAAGTGTTCGCCCCCGGCATAGACCATCGTCGCGCCCTTTTGGAAGAAGGTGAAGGCATGCCAGTTCTCGAGCCGTTTTTCGTCACGGTCGAGGAGGGTGCTGATGCGTCCGAAGTCGTGGTTTTCGAGATGGCGGAGTTTCACATAATTGTCCGGATAGATCTCTTCTTGGCGGTTCAACCAGAAGATATAGTCGGCGAGCCGTCCATGACCTTGCAGATAGTTCTCGAAGTAGGGATG
>PUKL01000041.1 GCA_003552275.1 Mollicutes bacterium | reverse complement strand
TTCGGGGCCGCGACCGAAGACCTCGGGGTCAACTTCGAGGACCATGAGTATTTCGGCGAAGTCTTCACCGAAGCGGCGAAGGAGATGCCCTTCATGCTCATCGCCGTGACGGCCATGGTCGTGGCTTTCTATGCGCGTGCGGCACTTCTCCGCATGCGGAAAGAAGAAGCCTCGGGACCTTTGGAGAATGTCCTTTCCACGCCGCTTTCGCGATTCCGCTGGATGGCGGGCCATGTCCTGGTGGGGATGGTCGGGAGTATCATCCTGGTCTTGACCTATGCATTCGCCCAATCGCTTGTGATCGTCACGTCGCCGGCCGATATCGGTGAACATCTGCTGGGGGGATTGGTCCATGCGGCTCCCGTTTTTGTCATCGCCGGCCTCGTCATCGCCCTTTTCGGCATCCTCCCGAAACAAGCGGGCGTACTCACCGTCGTTCTCGTGCTCTTTTCCATCTTGGCCGGTTCGTTCTTCGGACCGCTTTTGGACCTCCCCGAGACCGTGAAGAACCTTTCTCCCTTCACGCATGCCGCCTTCATGGTCGAAGACGCGTCCGTCGCGAAAATCATCATCCTCTATGCTTTGGGCGGACTGTTCGCCGCCGGGGGCATCGTCGCGTTCCAAAAACGCGATCTGTCATTCTGACGCGAAAGGCGGGCGCAAAGCCCGCCTTTTTGATGAAAGAAGCTCCCATTGAAAAGCCCCCGGGGTGCCGGGGGTGTCGAAAAGAGGTGTGGTTCAGGCGAAGACGGTCACTTTTCCATGCATGATGATTGTCACAAGGTCGATGAGCCAGAGGATGAAGATGCCGAGAAAGATCCAGATGATGCCGGCGAGAATCAAGACACCGTCGTTCTTGTCTACGCCTTTGGCGACGCGATAGATCCCCCAAGCGATTCCGTCGATGAAAGGCAGGGCGAGGATGATCTTCACGATCCACGGCAAATCGTCGAACGCTTTCACAAGACCTTTCATGTTTCGCCTCCTCAGTTTGACATGTATTGCATAATATATTGGAATTATACCATGATTTACGTGCAACTCACAAAATTTCCTTCATGTCAATAGAACACGGGAACGGCCGCGGCCGTCCCCGTGTTTTTCAGAGGGAGTGGGGTGTATCAATAGGGAAATTGGAGTTTGGTGCCGAAACCTTCCCTGGTCGCACTCTTGTCGTAGATTTCTTCGATTTCGAAGACATAGGCGGGACGGTCTTTCCAGCGGCTCATGTCGGGACGATGGTAGACATCGTGCTGGGCGTTCAGGAATTGTTGGTAGAGTTCGCGTTTGCCGCTGTCGTTCTCATCGTGGATGCTCATCTTGCCGCGGAGCTCGTAAGAGACCATGGGCGGCTGGTAGTAGATGAGGGTGGCCTCGGGATTCTCCTGATAGTTCTTGTAGCTGTGTTTCTTGGCGAGTTCGAGGCTTCCCACACGCGTGAAGTCCACCCTGTGCCGGACGTCTTCTCCATACATGTACTTCACGAGTAATGCCAGACCGCGTTTGCTGTATTCCTTGTCGTCGGGAGTGTAGCTCTTGATGTGCTCGAGATAGGCTTCGAGGGTTTCCTCGAGATATTCGGGTTTGGGCATGAAACCGACACCCTTGATGGAAGCGTTCAGTCCCTTCGGACCGTTGGAAACCAACGCCGGTGTATGCGAACAGAAGCTCAAGAACACTTTCTCCTTGGGCATCTCTTCGCCTTCGTGGAGTTTCAACACGGTATTGGCCCTCGTCTTGAAGGCCCAATTGAAGAATCTCTCCGCAGTTTGCATGTTACCTCCTAATTGGAAAAAATGTATTTTTACCGATTGGTAATGACACAATGTCATCTTAGCATATCGATGTCGGAATGTCAATATTCACTTTTTGTGGTCGTTGAGCGGCTTTTGGTCAAGGGAATAACACGAAAGCATTGTCATTTTTGTGATTGGGTGACCGGACTGGTTGTGTTCAAATGGATATCCGGCAAGTTGACACTTTGTCATAACGGGAGTATAATGGCCTTAGATGATATCCTCCCCCGCTCACTTTTCTCGGCACTCCCTTGACAGGGCTCTTGTCGTGATCGGCTCGGCGGCTCATCATCGCCGAGCTTTTGTAACCTTTCAACAATGTTTCGCCCGATAAATCCATAAACCAAGGAGAGAGTTGTTATGAGAAGAATTCTCAAGCTATTCGGCATCTTCACGCTGTCTTTCTTTCTCGTTTTGTCCGTCGCCGCCTGTGGTAGGAACGGTGAAGACCCTGTGAACGGCGAAAACGGCGAGAACGGCGAGAATGACGTACCCGACAACGGAGAAGTGTTCGCGTTGTCCGGCGAGTACGAAATCGACATCACGAATCTCGGCATGCCGCTCGTGATCTATCTGAAGATCGACGATGACGGTGATTTCATGTTGCAGACCAGTCGTGCCTTCGACGATCCCCGCGATACCGGAACCATCCGGAAAGTGGATGAAGCGGACCAGGATGACACCTATCTCATGATCTATGACGAAACGGACAACGATGAACTCCGGACGGCGACTTTCTATGTCGTCGACGGCAACCTCCGTTTCCAGACCCGGATGCCTTACGGAGGGTCGAACATCATGTATGAAGCCGAGGATCCCCATGACCCCGAAATCATGCATTATCTTTGGGCCATGTCCTTCCGCCATGAAGAACACTTCGGTGTGTACGGCGGCAGCCATATCGTCGAAGCCATGGGACAAGAAGTGGAATACATCTACTCGCTCGAACTCATGCCCGGCCTACGGTACCGTTTCGAGAGCATGTTCGAAATGGGCGGTGAAATCTATGATTTCTCCGAGGAAGGAAGCTTCTCCATCGAGGATGACGTCTTCTACATGACGCCCGATGGCGCCTCGACGACGGAAGGGACCATCGAGAACGGTACATTGAAAGCGCGCATCCAACCTTCCGCCATGGCGTCCCGTTCAATGCGGACACTGACGCTCACCACCCACGCCGAGTATGCGGGCCTCTATCACAGTCGCTGGCTCGAAGACGGAGTGGGCGACACCTCGGCCATCCTTCTGCTCGATCATTTCGGCAACTTCACCTACAGCGCCACCGACCATCTCGGAGAAGCCGACATTGCCCTGACGGGCACCTATGACGTGGACACGGACGCCGACACCATCACTTTCACACCCGAGGAAGGCGACCCGGTGACCGGCACCTATGAGAACGGATACATCTTCGCCGCCGAACTCCCCGCCACCGCCGAAGATACCCACGAGTTCACTTTCTATGCGGACATCATCCAAGGTGAATTCACGGCCGAAGGCGAAATCGAGGGCATTCCCTACGAAGTCACACTCGTGCTCGAAGGGAACGGGACTTACAGTCTCGTCATCATCGAAGACGGCGCGGAGCTTCTCAATGAAGAAGGAACATTCGCTGTTTCTGTCGGTATGATCGACATGATCGAACTGACCCTCGAAGGCGAGACCACGGAGCAGCACAGCGGCCCCATCTCCCGTGCCGGTTTGAACATCACCTTCGATGTCGACGGTATAGAATTGAGTTTCGGCCTATCCAAATGATCCATAGCTCCGCAAGAATACATTGCCTTGTTTTGGAGCGACAATAGGCTTGAAAGCATGGCAAAACTATTTCCGGATAGTTTTGCCATGCGCCTTTTCATCTTTGACCGACGAAAACCATCTAAACCTGCCTGCGAGGTGACAACATGAGAAAGAGAATCCTCATCGCTTTCACTTTGACTGTCTTCATGTTCGCTGTCATCGCTTGTGGCGGCGGCGACTACCCCCGCCGCACGGATGATTCGAACACGCTCTATGTCGGCTATCAGGCCGACTCCTTCCCCACATCGTTCATGCCTTGGCTGTCACGGGAAGGCATCGCCCCGACCGTCTCGAGCATGATCTACAACACGCTTTTCAGCTATGACGACGAGACGGGACAATTCGACCCGATCATCGGTAAGGAATGGTATTACGTCTGTCCGGACGGCGAGCCCATCCTCACAGACGAGGGTGATATCGATTACGAACGTCTGGACGAGGTGTATGCTTCGGGCGACCGCAACTACCTCCCCGTCAAGATAAGGATCCATGACGATGTCACATGGAGCGACGGCACACCCTTGACCGTGGAGGACATCTATTTCACCTTGGACACGGGATCGAACAACGCCGTTTCGAACCATGCGGGGGCTCTCGCTTGGACGGCCGACCTCCAACACCGCTACCGGGACGGCCGGTTGATCCGACAAGGGATATTCACCTATGAGAACGGTGCGGCCGAACAAGGATACCACATCGACGAAGAGGACAAGGACACCGTCATGTACATCCATGTGGACAAGATCCTCGGTGCGGTGACGACCCTGTTCACATCGATTCTCATCCTACCCGAACATATCTGGGGGCCGATCATCTCCGAAGACAATCCCCTGAACAGCCGCAATCCCGAAGGAGAGCTCTTGAAACAATACCAAAACCCCGTCGGCAGCGGCCCGTGGGAGCTCGACACCGATCGCTCCGGATCCCAGCAGATCATCCTCCATCGTCGCGACGACTATCACCGGAAGGCCGATGACGGCGGTCCCCTCTATCAGGTCGAGACCATCCGCTTCCAACTCTACCAAGAGATCAACGTGGCGATCTACGCTCTTTTGAAGGGGCATATCGACGTGTTGAACTCATCGGTGAGCTCGAACTATCTGCGTCTTTTCGAGGGCAAGGACGACATCTTCGTATCGAACGCCCCGGGGACGTTCACACAGACACTCGTGTTGAATGTGAATCCCGTGAGTTCCGAGCGCAATCCCATCCGGGACCTTCTTGCCGACAGCGATTTCCGCAAAGCTATCGCCCTCGCCGTGAACCAGGACCAGCTCATCGATCTTGTCTTGAACGGGGCCGGACAACGAGCTTGTCCCGGTCTCATGCCCACCCACCTCGAGGATTTCTACAACCCCGATTCATGTCCGCTGCCCCGTGATCCCGACGAACGGCTCGCCCTTGCGAACGAGATTTTGGACGACATCGTCCCCGAACACGATGCCAGCGGCTATCGTCTGCTCGATGGTGAACGAGTGGCCTTCGACGTTCTCGGTCATCCCGGCGAACAAGACCTCGTGAGCTTTCTCGAGGTCCAGATGGAGCGGATCGGCATCGATATCAACTATGCGGCCAAGGGGGCCCGTCCCGAACGGACCTTCCTCTACAACAGCCGTTTCGACATGACCCTGCAAGGTGTCATCTTCTCGCTCGAGAACATCGACATCATGTACCGGGCCCACTTCGTGCAGCTCGGCGAGACCTCGAACTACGGTCGCTTGCAGAACGAAGAGTTGAACGAAAAGATCGAGACGATGCGGCGCACCCTCAACCTGCATGAGAAATTCGACCTCATCTATGAGACCCAGCCGCTCATCGCCCAGGAATTCTACAAGATCCCGCTCTATACCGCCAATGTGATCACCGTGGCGCGCACCGACCGTTACACCAACTGGCAGGTCGAGACCGGGGCGTCGGTCTTCAACACGACCTCGTTGGAAAAACTCGAACGCGTGGAAGGGGAGTAGAGCGAAAATGAAAAAGAGCTATATCGTCAAACGCATACTCTATTCCGTCTTCATATTCTTCGTGGTCTTGACGCTCAACTTTTTCATCCCGCGCATCGGGGTGGACGATCCCGCCGAACGTTACTATCCACCGCAAGGCAATATGAGTGATGCGGAATACGAAATCATCAAGGAATTGACGAGAGAACAATACGGGTTCGACGTGTCGACCCCCAGACAATACTTGAATTATCTCTCCGACCTCTTTTTGGAAGGCAACATGGGGACCTCTTTCCGTTCCGGCTCCCCCGCGGTCACCGACCTCATCATCGACCGACTCCCCTGGACGCTCGTGCTTTCGGTGAGCACTCTGTTGCTCGGGCTCATCGTGGGGATCCTCATCGGGGTCGTCGCCGCCATGAAAAGGGGGCGATGGCAAGACACCATGCTCTTGAACGCTTCGACCATCATGGTGGCCTTGCCGGCATTCTTCATCGCCCTCGTCTTCAGCTTCTTCCTCGGCTTTGAAGCCGAGCTCTTCCCCGCCTACACGAATCCGGACATGGTGAGCGACTTCTCCTGGAGTCTGGACTCTCTGAGAATGGTGGCCTACAATGCGGCACTGCCCGTCATCAGCATGGCTTTCGGCAGCATCATCGGCTATGCGCAAGGGACGCGGAACGCCGTCATCGCCGTGACCGGAGAGGATTTCATCCTGACGGCCCGCTCGAAAGGGCTGAAACCCAACGCCATCCGCTACAAGCACACCCTCCGGAACGCGATGCTGCCGATTGTGACCTCGCTCGGTATGAGCATCAGCGGACTCATCGGCGGCCAGGTCGTCATCGAACAGATCTTCAACTGGCACGGCATGGGCACACTCTTCCTCGAAGCCAACAACACCAACGACTACCCGCTCATGATGGGTATCATGCTCTTGCTTTCGGCATTCACGATTGTCGCGATCCTCGTCACGGACCTCATCTATGTCCTCTTGGATCCGCGTGTGACGGTAGGTGAAAAACGATGACAGACAAAAAATTGCCAATCCAACAGAGGATGCTCACCTTCCTCAAGAAACGGGCTATCGGCACCGGACGTTTCTTCAAACGCATCTGGGCCCATCCGAAGGGGAAGATCGGTCTCACGGTGGTGAGTCTGTTGGTCATCGTGGCCGTGTTCGCTCCCTGGATCGCACCGTATGACCCCTATGATGTCGCCGACCGGACGACGAAGGGACTCACCCCGAGTCTGCAGCATCCTCTCGGCACGACCATCAACACCGGCGTGGACATCTTCAGCATGTTGATCTATGGAACGCGGATCTCGCTCATCGTCGGTGTGACGGCGGGCGTCTGCATCGCCTTCGTCGGTGCCATCCTCGGTGTCATGGCCGGCTATATCGGCGGTTTCGCCGACAACCTCATCATGCGGACGGTCGATGTATTGCTCGTCATCCCCTCGCTGCCGCTCGTCATCGTGTTGACGAACGTTCTCGGCCGGGATTATTGGATCATCATCTTCATCTTCGTGGCTTTGGGCTGGGGCGGACTCTCCCGGAACATCCGCTCACTCGTCCTCGTCATCAAGAACAGCAACTACGTGAAAGCCGCCGAGCTCGCGGGTGCGAGCCGGTGGCGGATCATGACGAAACACATCCTGCCGGGAACCTCGCATCTTCTCATCATGAGCACCGCCCTCGGAAGCGCGGGCATCATGGTCGCCGAAGCGGGGCTTTCCTTCTTGGGGCTCGGGGATCCCACCCGCATCAGCTGGGGTCGGATGCTCGCCGAAGCCCAAGGCGGAGGCGCATTGCTTTTCGGTCACTGGTGGTGGATCATCGCCCCCGGTATCGGCATCTTTCTCGCGGTGTTCTCCTTCATGCGCATCGGCATCGTCATGGAAGAGGTCTTGAACCCCCGGATGAAACAATCCACCGGTATCCACAAAATCTTCAAGACGTTGAGCGGAGATTACATCAACGAGGTGTTCGACTCGATGGAAGAGACAGAACAGCCGACCACATCCGAACGCTCAGCGGCGAAGGCTTGATTGGAGGACCTCATGAATAGAGAACAGACGAACGAGAATATGTTGGCAGTACGCAACCTCAAAGTGGTCTTCCCCATGGCGCACGGTGTCATCCGCGCCGTCGAAGGGGTCGACCTCGATATCAAAAAGGGCGAGAGTGTCGCTTTGGTCGGCGAGTCCGGCTGCGGCAAGAGCGTGACGTCGAAATCACTGATGAAGCTCTTGGATACGCCCCCTGCCTTGATGCGTGTCGACGATATCACCCTCGACGGCGAAAGTCTCAAGGATTATTCCGAAAAAAAGATGCAAGACATCCGCGGTCGGCACATGTCGATGATCTTCCAAGACGCGATGACTTCGTTGAACCCCGTCATGACCTGTGGCCGTCAGATCGACGAGATGTATATGCGCCATCAGGGGATGGACAAGAAAGAAGCACGCAAACACACCATCCGCGCCCTCGAACTCGTCGGCGTTCCCGAGCCGAAATCGCGGGCCAGGAATTTCCCGCACGAACTCTCGGGCGGCATGCGGCAACGTGTGCTTCTCGCCATGGCCTTCGCCTGCATGCCGAAACTCATCATCGCCGACGAGCCCACCACGGCGCTCGATGTGACCATCCAGGCCCAAGTCCTCGATGTGCTCCGCGACATGCAGAGGACGCATGGTGTGAGTCTCCTTCTCATCACGCACGACCTTTCCGTCGTCTCCAATATCGCCGAGACGGTCTATGTCATGTATTCGGGCAAGATCGTCGAGAAGGCGCCGATGAAGGAACTGTTCCGTACACCCTATCACCCCTATTCGGAGGGGCTTTTGAAATCCGTGCCGAAACTCTCGGATGAAGGCAAGCAGTTCGTCCAGATTCCGGGAAGCGTCCCCCATCCCATGAAAAAGCCGTCGGGATGCTATTTCCATCCTCGTTGCCCCTACGCGACGGAAGAATGCCGGCAATCCATGCCGCCGTTGGAAAAACGCGGCGAAGACCGCCTTGTCCGGTGTTTCCACCCTTTGAAGCATGATGCCAAGGAGGCGAAGACAGCATGAATGAAAAAACAAGCGGTAGCGACTACATCCTCGAGATGGAGAATGTGTCGGTCGACTTTCCCGTCAAGGGTTTCACGGCCTTCCTCAAAAGACAGAAGATCAGTGCCGTGAGTGATGTGAGCCTCCGGATCGAAAAGGGCCAGACCTTCGGCGTGGTCGGTGAATCGGGTTGCGGCAAGAGCACGCTGGCGAACACGATGATCGGCATGGTGAAGCCCACGGCGGGCCGGGTGACTTTCAAGGGGAAGAACCTCTTCGAACTCGACCGCAAATCGTTCAAAAAGACCCGTCGCGACATGCAGATGATCTTCCAGGACCCTTTTTCCTCGTTGAACCCCCGATTCAATGTCCATGACATCATCAGCGAACCCCTCCTCATCCGGGGTGATGCGACAGAAGAAGAGATGAAGGCGCGCGTCGTGGAACTCCTCGAACTCGTCGGTCTTTCGAAAGACGATATCGACCGCCATCCTTCCGATTTCTCCGGCGGCCAGCAACAAAGGATCGCCATCGCCCGCTCCATCATCCTCAATCCCGATTTCTTGGTCTGTGACGAGCCCGTGAGCGCACTCGATGTGAGCGTCCATGCGCAAATCCTGAATCTCTTGACGGAGATCCAGGAAAAACTCGGTCTCACCTATGTCTTCATCTCTCACAACCTCGCCGTCGTCAAGAACATCTGCGACCGCATGGTCGTGATGTATCTCGGCAAGGTGATGGAAGGCGGCTCCGCGAAGGCCATATTCGACAACCCGCGCCATCCCTATACCTTGGCGCTTCTCACGGCCGTGCTCGACACCGATGTCGACAAGGAGAAAGAAGAGATCATCTTGGAAGGGGACATCCCGAGCCCGATCGACCCCCCGCAAGGGTGTCGGTTCTGGCAACGTTGTCCCCATGCCATGGAAGGCTGCAAGAACGTCCCCGTACCCGAGGTCGAGATCGAGCGTGACCATTATGTGGCCTGCCATCACGTGAACGGTTTTCCCGATACGGACCTTCCCGAAGGGTATGACCGCCCGGTGAAGACGGAAGAGGCGGAACGGAAAGACAAGTCACATCCTTTAAAGACGGAGGAGAGCGTTGAAAGCAAGACGGACGCTTGATGCCAAAAATCGGCGCAGCGTCGTGCTTTTCGTCTTCGGTCAGTTCATGGCGTTCTTGTTTGTCACGTTGCTGCAAGTGTCGCCGATGTGGATGTTTTTGCCGTTTCTCGTCTTGATGCATGTCGGCATCGCCCTCTTCATCATGAGCCGCAAACGCCTTCTGGAAGAAAAGAAGAGCGTCACCTTCCATTTCCGGATCGTCTATGGCTTGCTGGCGCTCTATCTCCCCTTGCTCGCCTTCAAGCTCATCGGGAGGGTGTTCGATGCGGGCTTCGAAGAGAATCTCATCGCTGTCGGGGCCTACACGCTCGCCGCCATCTGCCTTGTCGTCGCCCCGTTGAACGCGGTGAAGATGGTCCGCACTCTGCAGAGTGAATGACGAAAAAACCATAGATATGTCGGGCGGCGCAGGCCGTCCGACCTCTTTTGTGCGAGAAAGGAGCACCATATGAAAAAGGAAGATAGAGAGTATCAAAAACACTTGCAAACCTTGAGAGATGAGCTCGTTGTCGCTATGGGCTGCACCGAACCGGCCGCGATTGCGCTCGCAACGGCGAAGGCGAGGGACATCCTCGGCGGCCCACCCGAAAGGATCGTCATCGAGCCGAGCGAAAGCATCATCAAGAACGTACAGAGCGTCATCGTCCCGAACACGGGAGGGCTTCGCGGTCTGAAGGCTGCAGCCGCCGCGGGCATCGTCCGTGGCGATGCTTCTCGCGGCCTCGAAGTGCTCGCCAACCTCGACGACTCGCAAAAACCGAGGATTCTGACCTGTCTGGCCGAGACCGAGATCATTGTGAAACCTTTCATGACCGGCAGGGTCTTCGATCTCCGCCTCACCGCGGAGAAAGGACAAGACGAGGCGGTTGTCCGCATCACCGACAACCACACGAACATCGTCCGTCTGGAAAGAAACGGTGACATCCTCTTCACCAAGGACCATCGCACCGCTCCCGATTGTGATGAGGAGGCCGATCGAGTGACGGAGGTGAAGATGACGGTCGCGAGCATCCTCGCTTTTGCCGATTCCGTCGATCTGGATGAGATAAAGGACCTCCTCGACCGGCAGATCCGACACAACACCCGGCTGGCCGAAGAAGGATTCGTGGGGGATTATGGCGCCAACATCGGTTCCGTCCTTCTTGTTTCGCGGGGCGACGATGTCAAAAACCGGGCCGCGGCCCGGGCCGCGGCGGCATCCGATGCCCGCATGAGCGGGGCCGAACTGCCGGCCGTCATCGTGAGCGGAAGCGGGAACCAGGGCATCACCGCCTCGCTTCCCATCATCGAGTATGCGAAAGAACTCGATGTCTCCGAAGAGAAACTCCATCGGGCCCTCGTGCTCGCGAATCTGCTCTGCATCCATCAAAAGGCCAATGTCGGGTGTCTGTCGGCCTATTGCGGCGCCGTGTTCGCCGGCACGGCGGCGGCGGCCGGCATCGCTTACCTCCATGGTGAGTCCTATGATGCCGTCGTGCATACAATCGCCAACGCGCTCGCCGTCATCAGCGGTATGGTGTGTGACGGGGCGAAACCCTCCTGCGCGGCGAAAATCGCCATGGCCGTCGATGCGGGAATGCTCGGCTATGACATGTATCGCGGCGGCGTCGAGTTCAAAGACGGTGAAGGCATCATCGCCAAGGGAATCGAGAACACGCTGGACAATGTCGCCCGCCTTGCCAGAGAAGGCATGCGGGAAACGAACCGGGCCATCGTCGATATCATGACCGAAAAGGACCGCCGGAAGAGGACCTGATCATCGAAGACGTGGTTTTCATGGCATGAACACATGATTTGTGTTAAAATGTCTCCATGGAAAGAAATCGGAAGAAGCCGGAATGAAAGTTGGTGAGCGTGTGGAGAAGAAAGACGACCGTACCGGTGTCTTCGTGGACATCCACAACCGGGCGACGGAACTCGAGAAGAATCCCATCGAACCGAACCCGTTCATAGAGTGGTTCAAAAAGAGCGGCAGCCTCATCATATCGATTTTCATCCCCTTTATCGGGATACCGCTTTTTGTCATCTGGCGCGATGAACGGAAGACCTATGCCAAATATCCGCTCATCGGGATGCTCATCGGCTTCTCGACCTACATCGTCGCCGCCATCCAGATGATCGTGGCGTTGTTGAGGGAGCTTTTTTGATTATTGAGAGACCGATTGTCTTTCGTTTATCCACATCTCTTTTGCACATGACAATCCGTGACAAAGCCGGCTCGTCTGGGAGGTGTCCGGCGTGAGAAGAAGCATCAAGGAACGTTTCACCGACCGCTCGTTCATGTTCGTGCTCATGATGACCGTCAGTGTCAACATGTTCATCTTCGTGTTGCTCTATATGATCGACCGTTTCCTGCTCGGCCATTATCTTGAAGGCGGCATCATCGCCGCCGTCATCATGACACTCTTCGTCATCCCCTACACCCTCGTCGTCAAAAGCAAGAAAGGCCGCCGGCGCCTCACCGAGATCATGAAAGACGACCTGTTCCTTTTCTTTTTTTCGACCACCTTCACTTTTCTCGGCCTTGTGCTCCTCGCGGTCTATCTATTCGAAAGAATCCTCTGAAAACGAAGAAAACTCCGCCGTTCGGCGGAGTTTTTCGGATGAGACTCAAGGTATCGGGAAGGGAATGATGAAATCCCCTGTGGACTCGGGAAAGATCTTGATCGGGAACCTTCTTATGAAGGGAGTCGGGAAGAGGATGTATTCGATGATGATGAAAAGGGCGAAATAGACAACGACGATGAGGGTGATCGCGGTTCCGATGCCCGGGTATTTTGCGTCCTTCGGCCGGTCGTCCCGCCAAAGGACGTAGAGCCCCATGCCGACCATGGGAAGGACAAGTCCGATGAAAAAGCCCAAAACCCGCCAGAACATGGTGGAGACAAAAGAGGTCTTATCGACAATCTGTCCGCGTTCGACGCGTTCTAGGCCGAATTCGAGGAACGCGTTCCTCGCTGGCGGAAAGTCCCTTTTGCCGA